>JAQTUC010000077.1 GCA_028710385.1 Candidatus Omnitrophota bacterium | reverse complement strand
ACCACTCCCGTTGTAACGGTCGGCTCAGGGTTATCTATGGCAAAACCAAAAGGATTACCCAGCGCAACAACCCACTGGCCTGTTTTAAGGCTGTCGGAATTCCCCAGCTAGCCGAAGAAAGATTAGCTGCGTTTATTTTTATAACTGCCAAATCGCTTCTTTTATCGCTCCCAATAACCTGAGCGTCAAATTCCCTTCCGTCTGAAAGTTTAACTTTAATTTCGGTAGCTCCGGCAATAACGTGCTCATTTGTAAGGATATAACCTTCCTTGTCAATTATTATCCCGCTTCCTAAACCTATGCGTTTAAATTCAACTTCTGGCTGGTTACCAAAAAAATCCTCAAAAAATTTTCCGAAAGAATCGTCATTAAATCTTCTAAAGCGCTGGCGCTCGCCTAATTTTACGCCGATTTTTTCCCTGCCCATATTGCTTATGGAAACAACGGATTTACCGCTTTCGGCCGCTACCTTTATTATAGCGTTCTCAAAGTTTCCCTCCGCATGCGCAAGGCTTAAAGGAATAAGCAACAAAAGACCAAGAAGCCTCTTCATGGCTGGACCTCCTTTTCGCCTGTTGAGTAGATAACTTTTTTAAGTTCTTCCTCCAATTCTTTTCTTAAAGCCTCGTCTTCCTTAAGCAGGCCCCTTAATTGCTCTTTGCCCTGCGAAAGATTTTTATCTTTATAGGAGAACCAGCTTCCTGATTTTTTTATCAGCTCGCATTCAAGAGCCGCATCAATTAAAGCTCCGACCTTTGAAACTCCTTCTGTATGGATAATTTCAAATATCGCCTCCTTAAAAGGAGCTGCCACTTTATTCTTCACTATTTTTGCTCTCACCCGCGAACCAACAATGGTTTCTCCGCTGGTAACCGTTGCTATTCTCCTTAAATCAATACGCACGGAAGAATAGAATTTTAAGGCGCGTCCTCCGGGAGTTGTTTCGGGCGAGCCGAACATAACGCCTATTTTTTCCCTTATCTGGTTGATAAACACAACACATGTTTTTGATTTGCTTATCGCGGCAGTAAGCTTACGAAGCGCCTGGCTCATTAAACGCGCCTGAAGCGCAATCTGGGTTTCTCCCATTTCCCCTTCTATCTCAGCGCGCGGGACAAGCGCGGCGACTGAATCTACCACTATCAAATCAACTGCGTTTGAGCGCACAAGAGTTTCTACTATTTCAAGCGCCTGCTCTCCTGTGTCAGGCTGGGAAATCAACATCTCTTCCAGGTTTACTCCTATGATTTTTCCGTAAGTCGGGTCAAATGCGTGTTCCGCGTCAACAAAAGCAGCTACCCCTCCGGCTGTTTGCGCCTGCGCGATTATGCTGAGAGTAAGGGTTGTTTTGCCTGAAGCTTCCGGGCCGAATATTTCAATTACCCTTCCTTTTGGAAGGCCGCCCACGCCTAAGGCTTTGTCCAGAGATATAATACCCGTAGGTATAACCTCAACGTCCAGCTTAACTCCTTCGCCAAGGCGCATTATTGCGCCCTTGCCGAATTGTTTTTCTATCTGAGAAAGCGCTAACTCAAGCGCTTTTCTTTTTCCGTCCATAATAGTTTTCTCTTTTGCCATGTTTCCTCCTTAATGAGCACATCATTTTTTTAAGCCGAAAGGCGTAGAAAAAATGATAGTGCGAATTAATACTGAGGACGCGATGAATAAAAGCGTCCAAAGTATCTTATTTATTATATAAACCCAACTTATACAAATATCGGAAAAATTGTTACTTAGGTACAAATAACAATTTTTAAAACCGGTGTTCCTGTTTTGCAATAAGCTTTTTTATATTTTTTGCGTGCCTGACGAAAATAAACAGGCACAAGATTAACGCAAATATTCTTATTTCTTTGGGCAAAGGAAAGATAAAAGAAAAAACAAAAAAAGACAAACCGAGCAAAAGCGAAGCTATAGAAACAATTCTGAAAATAAAAAAAACAATGAGCCACAAGGAAAGCGAAATCAAAAGCACAAACCACAGGTTAGGAAATATTGTAGCCAACCCGCATATGGCACCTATTGAAGTTGCGACTCCTTTGCCGCCTTTAAATTTAAGATACACGGGCCAGTTATGCCCGGACACGGCCAGTATAGCGGAAAGTACATATACGTAATTAGAGGGGGCAATGAGCACTTTGGCAAGAAACGGCGCTAAAAAACCCTTTAAAAAATCAAGGATAAAAACCGGAATCCCCCATTTCTTACCCAGCATCCTTACAACGTTTGTCGCTCCGATATTACCAGAGCCGAATTTTCTTATATCTATGCCCTTTACAAGGTAAGAAATAACCAGGCCGAAGGGAATACTTCCCAAAAGATAAGTAAAAATAAGAAAAATTATTTCTCGCATGCTCTATCACGCAGATTTGTCCTGGCGGATGATTTTGGCGTTTATTGATTTTACTCCCCGTACAAAATATCCTATACCAGAAATCAGAGTAAAAAGAACTGCCAAAGTCCAGATGAAATTTGAAAAAGGTATATCCATGATAACGCTTAAGACCGTAATCATCTGGAAAAAAGTAGTAAGCTTGCCCCACATTGAAGGCGCAATCGGTATTTCTATTTTCATAAAATACAGTATCGCAACACCCAAGAGTATTATAAGATCGCGGCTCACAATAATTAAAACAACCCATAACGGTATCTCATGGTTCAAAGGAAGCGATTTACGAAGCGCGTACAAAACTATAAACGCGGTTAAAAGCAGTAATTTGTCAGCGAGAGGATCAATGACCTGGCCGATTTCCGATTTTTCTTTTTTGATACGCGCAACCAGCCCGTCAAAAAAATCAGTAAGAACTGCTACACCAAACACTGCCAGTAAAACATATCTTAGATATAAGCGCGTTTCATTAAAATAGAAAAGAAGAGAGACAAAAAAAGGTATTAGAAGTATCCTGAAAATCGTTAATTTATCAGCTAGGCTCATATTTGGTTTACCTTATTCAATCATTCCTATTCTTTTGGGAGGCCACCAGACAAAAACAGCCTTGCCCACAATATCTTTTTTATCCACAAACCCCCAGAATCTGCTGTCCAAAGAATAAAGGCTGTTATCGCCCATAAAGAAATATTTATCTTTCGGAACAGTTATTTCTTTGGTGGTTTTCGCGTATTCTCCCTGGTTATAATAATAATTCCTAGCGATACGCGGGTCAACCATTATTTTTCCGTTAATATATATATTTCCGTCTTTTATGCTAAGCCTTTCTCCGGATGAAGCGATAAGCCTTTTTACATAAGCTTTTGTCCTGTCGGCGGGAGAGATAAATACTATAACCTCGCCTCTCGCCGGTTTTTTAAAACCGGGCAAATGCACAGACAGGAAAGGGATTCTCGGGCCGTAAACGATTTTGTTTACAACAATCTTATCTCCTGGCATAAGCGTCGGCACCATAGAGGTGCTGGGAATCTTGTACGATTGCATAAAGAAAATGCTTACAAAAACAAAAACAGCAAATAGTATTAAAACTGAAATAAAGACTAAAGTAAAAATTTTACGCATTACAAAAATTACTTTATCAAAGATACCCTTCTCGGCGGCCACCAGATAAAAACTGCGCGGCCCATAACATCCCTCCTGTCGGCAAATCCCCAAAATCTGCTGTCCTGGGAATTATCAGTATTATCGCCGAGGAAGAAATATTTTCCGGACGGAACCGTGATCTCTTTCCCTTCGCGTCCGTATTTTCCGGCGTTTGAATATTTAATCCAGTCAATCCTGGCATCATTTAATTTCTCTCCGTTAACATAAATACTTCCGTCTTTTATAAGAATATGGTCACCAGGAAGGCCTATTAATCTTTTTATAAACTGTTTCCTGCCAAGCCAGGGCTTAAGTTTTTCTTCCGGCGGAACAAAAACTACCACATCAAGCCGTTGGGGGCTTTTAAATTCCGGAAGCCGCAAGGCTGTAAAAGGTACGGCTGGCCCGTAAACAATTCTATTTGCAAAAATTTTATCTCCCGGCATTAAAGTAGGCACCATTGATGAGCTTGGTATCTGATATATCTGAAAAAAGAAAGTCCGCACAAAAATAGCCAAAGCAAGCGCTATAATAAAAGCCTCAGCCCATTCTCTTACTGCGCTTTTCTGCTGGCTCTGCTTAAGAATTGCGTAAATTTCTTCTTTATTTCTGCTGTATTCAGGCGGCAATGAAAGCTTTGAATAATCCAAAGTGCGGTTAAACTTACGCGTGACAGCGCGGTTTTCGTCAATATAACCGTTTCGTAACAAATCGGATAGTAAAGCCTCGGTATTTAGGCCAAGTTTAGAAAAATCTTCCTTAAAAACAATGCCGGGCTTTCTGCGCTTAATTTTATTTTTCATAGTTTGTTTATTATATCAGATTTGACGGCATATCCAATGCTGAATTACATTTTAAGGACTTCCAGGAATGCCTCCTGAGGAACGTTGATATTTCCCATTTGTTTAAGTTTTTTCTTACCCTCCTTCTGCCTTTCCCAGAGTTTGCGTTTACGGGTAATATCTCCTCCGTAGCACTTTGCTGTTACATTCTTTTTAAGCGCGGACACTCTTTCGGAAGCGATTATCTTTGAACCGACAGCTGCCTGTATGCTTATTTCAAACATCTGCCGCGGGATAAGCTCCTTAAGTTTCTCAACCACCATACGCGCGCGGGCCTCGGCTTTTTCCTTGTGAACAAGTATAGAGAAAGCTTCAACCTGCTTTTTGTTGAAAAGAATATCTATTTTAAGTATTTCCGTTTTCCTGTATTCTATAAATTCGTAATCAAGCGAAGCATATCCTTTTGTGATTGATTTTATCTTGTCGTAAAAATCTATTATGATTTCGCTAAGAGGGAGCTCAAACGCTATGCTTAAACGGTCCTTGCCCAGATAATCCATCTTAACAAACGTGCCTCTTCTTGATTTTGCAAGGTCGCATATCGCATCCATTTCATCAATAGGGGCGATTATGGTTGCTTTTACGAAAGGCTCGTAAACCTGCTCAATTGCTGAAGGATCGGGAAGCTGATGCGGACTTTGAACGTCCATTGTTTCTTTTGTTGTCTTAACAACTTTATACATTACGCTTGGAGAAGTAAGTATAAGGTCAAGATTATATTCCCTTTCCAGGCGCTCCTGTACTATCTCAATATGAAGTAACCCCAGAAATCCGCAGCGAAAACCATACCCCAGGCTTCCAAGATTATCCGACTCGTAAACAAATGATGGGTCTGACAGCCTAAGCTTCTCAATGGCTTCCCTCAAAACAGGGTAGTTTTTGGGCTGCGAAGGGAATATTCCGCAGAAAACCATTGGCGGTATTTTTTTATAACCCTCAAAAAGATTGGGCGTGGGGTTGGCGGGGTTGGTTACGGTATCTCCCATTTCCACTTCGTGCGGGTCCCTTATGCCGCAGCAAATATATCCAACTTCTCCGCTTTCAAGAGATTCTTTTTTCTCCATAGCAGGCAGAAAAATCCCTACTTCCTCTACTTTGTAGGTTTTTTTTGCCCGCATAAGCAGTATGCTGTCTCCGGCACTTATTTTTCCGTCAAAAATCCTTACGAACAATATAACGCCTCTGTATGCATCAAAGCTTGAATCAAAAAGTATAGCTTTAAGAGGGGCGTCCGCATTTGTTTGCGGAGCAGAAAATTCTTCAATTACTCTTGCCAAAACCTCATTTATTCCTTTCCCTGCTTTCGCAGAAACAAGAGAAACCTCTTCTTTTTTAAAACCGAAAATATCATTAAGCTGGCCCAATGTGCGGTTGACATCGGCATTTGGTAAATCAATTTTATTTACAACAGGGATTATCCGAAGATTTGCCTCAAGCGCGAGATAAAAATTGGCAACAGTCTGAGCTTCAACGCCCTGCGAAGCATCAACCAAAAGTATCGCGCCTTCGCATGCCTTAAGGGATTTTGCAACCTCATAAGTAAAATCAACGTGACCCGGGGTATCAATGAGATTAAGAATGTAATCGTTCCCCTTGTAAGAAAATTTAAGCCTGACAGCCTTTGCTTTAATTGTAATTCCTCTTTCTCTTTCAAGCTCCATACTGTCTAACATCTGGTTTTCAAATTTACGCTTATCTATCGCTCCTGTTATCTCCAGGAACCTGTCGGCAAGAGTGGATTTGCCGTGGTCTATGTGCGCAATAATGCAAAAATTCCTTATTTTGTCTATCTCGTTCATCTTCCGCCCTTCTTAATATAGGTAAGCATGGCATCCGCGACTTCCTCTATTGTCATCTTGCTGGTATCTATATAGGTTGCATCCGCGCTTAATTTAAGAGCCCCGACTTCTCTTTTTTTGTCCGCTTCATCTCTTTTATTTAAATCTTTCTCCATCTCTTCAAAGTCTATGTTTATCCCTTTTGCCTTGAGCTCATTAAACCTTCTTTCTGCCCTGGTTGACTGGTCTGCATCAAGATAGAATTTAAATTCCGCGTTAGGAAAAACCACGGTTGTTATATCCCGCCCCTCAACAACATAATCCCCGTCTTTGGCAATTTTTCTCTGCAATGAAACCATAACTTCTCTTACCTGCGGATACGCCACAATAACTGAAATATTTTTATCTATAAGAGGGGTGCGTATTTCACTACTTACGTCTTTATCATCCAGATAAGTTTTCTGGCCCTTAAGTTTAAGGTTAAGGTTGTTAGCGCAATCAAAAAGACAAGAAACATCCTTTAAATCAACTCCTTCGCTAAGAGCTTTAAGCGTAAGGGCGCGGTAAGTCGCTCCTGTGTCAAGATAGGAGATATCCAGCTTCTTGCTTAAAAGTTTTGCAATTGTAGTTTTGCCTGAACCGGCAGGACCGTCTATGGCAACAATCATGTTTTTAATGCAAAGCAGAAATTTGCTTTTGTTTTTTGTTTATGCTGTTTATAAGTTTACTGATCTCTTCCTTTTTTTCTTTTCTGACCAGGTCTTTGAATTTTGCAACAATTTTAATGAATCTTTCGCTGTCCTTAATTATATTCT
>JAQTUC010000076.1 GCA_028710385.1 Candidatus Omnitrophota bacterium | reverse complement strand
TGGACGCGGTTGCGGATGAGATGCGAAGCATCCATGATGTAAAAATAACCATACTGCTTCGCGAAAATGAGAAGGCCTTAAGGGTTTCTTTGCGTTCAAAGGGAAAAATTAATGTGGCGAAAGTGGCTGAGCATTACGGAGGCGGCGGACATTTTGACGTTGCCGGCTGCTATATTCCAAACAACAAGAACGCCGTAAATGGCTTATTTAACAGGGTTAAGAAACTGCTGTAAAAAAGTTATTATCGCCTTCACATTGACAAAATATATGATAGAATTTACACACATAGATAGGCGCGGATTGGTGTCTGCGCTATACCAAAATACAGGAGGTGTGTAAATGGCAAAGTACAGATGCATAGTTTGCGGTTATATTTATGACCCGGAAATAGGAGACCCGGACGGAGGAATTGAGCCCGGGGTGCCCTTTGATAAACTTCCGGATACCTGGTTGTGCCCTGTTTGCGGCGCGGATAAAAGCCAGTTTGAATTGGTGGCTTAAAGGAAGTTATGATTAAAATAGCGGAAAATATTTTTTGGACGGGTTATGTTGACTGGAATTTAAGAAGCTTCCACGGCTACTCAACTCCTTCAGGCTCAACCTATAACGCTTACCTTATTCTTGACGAGCATCCGGTTTTGATAGATACAGTCAAGCACTACGGTTATAACGAGATGCTTCAGAGAATAAAGGAAGCAATAGATCCGTCAAAAATTGAATACATAATTTCAAACCATACAGAAATGGATCATTCCGGTTCAATAGATAAATTATTGTCGTTTTGCCCAAATGCGCAGGTTGTCTGTTCTCCAAAAGGCGAAGAAGGGCTCAAGCGCCATTTCAAAAAGAATTGGAACTTTAAGGTGGTTAATTCCGGAGATACTTTAAATATAGGCAGAAGGAATTTAAAATTTTTCCTGATGCCTATGGTGCACTGGCCTGATTCAATGGCGACATATTCAGTGGAAGACAATATTTTATTTCCGAACGATGCTTTCGGCCAGCACTATGCAAGCTGCGAGCGCTTTGCGGACGAAGTTGGTATTGATATTGTGGTTAAGGAAGCAGCAAAATATTACGCGAATATTGTCATGCCTTACGGCGGCCAGGTGTTAAAAGCGCTTGATGTCATAAGGGATATAAAAATAGGGGCAATTTGCCCATCCCATGGTTTAATCTGGAGGAGGAAAGAGGACCTTGACAAAATAGTATCGCTTTATAAAAAATGGGCGAATTACGAAACCGGAAATTCTGTTGTTATAGTATACGATACAATGTGGCATTCAACAGAGAGAATGGCGCAAACTTTATACGAATTGTTAGATAAAGAAAATATTCCGGTTAAGTTTTTCAGCCTTCAAAACACGCATATCTCAGATGTAATTGCGGAAATAATTTCCGCAAAAATAGTTATGGCAGGCTCATCAATACTGAACAACAAAATCCTGCCGAGCATGGGAGCGTTTCTTACCTATTCAAAGGGGCTTAAGCCGAAAAACAGGTATGGTTTTACCTTTGGTTCCTACGGCTGGGCAAAGATAGGGTTTAAGGAGCTGGAAGATTCCCTGAAAGAGGCGGGAATGGAACTTCTTGCGGAGGGAAGATATATAAATTATGTTCCGGATGATATAGAATTGGAAGGATTAAAAGATATTATTGTCAAAGTTAAGAATTTGTTGAGTGCTTAAATGCAAATATTATCAATTGACAAGAGATACTTCGGACGCTCTTATCCATCGCGTCCTCAGTATCAATTCGCACTATCATCTTTTCTGCGCAATCAGACTGCAGCCTCAACAGTAGTTTCGGCTAAGTCTCATTGCTTGAAGAAATAATGTGCTCTATTTAAGGAGGAATGTCTATGTCTAATATATTCAGCCCGCAGGAAATATTAAGGATTGCGATAAGCGTTGAGGAAAACGGAAAAAAACTTTATGGCGCGCTTGAGAAAAAGACAAAAGATAAAGGCATCGCAGAGGTATGGGCATATTTAAAAGACCAGGAAGAACTTCACCGGAAAACTTTTGCGGACATACTTGATAATATCGGTGATTATATAGTATATGAATTCAGCCCCGGAGAATACGATGCTTACATAAAAGCAATTGCCGCCGGATATATTTTTGTTGCGGAGCTTATGGAGAAGAAAACAAAAGAAGGGTTTGTTTCGGATTTGGAAGCGATAGATTTCGGTATCTATATAGAAAAAGAATCTATCCTTACTTACTCAGCCCTGCGCAGTTATGTCCTTACAGAACAGCACCCCGTTCTGGATAAAGTAATAGATGAGGAAAAAAATCATCTTGTTAAGCTGACGCTTCTTAAGGATAAGTTTAAAAAATAAAAGGAGGAAAAATGAATATAAAAATTTATTCAACTCCAACTTGCCCGTATTGCAAGCTTGCTAAGCAGTATTTTTCATCCAAGGGTTTAAGCTATGAAGATTTAGACGTGTCCCAGGATAAAAATGCGCTTTCTGAAATGGTTAAGCTTTCGGGCCAGATGGGAGTTCCTACAATCGTGATAGACGGTAAAATAGTAGTAGGTTTTGACAAGGCAAAAATAGAAGAGCTTTTGAAAGTATAAATTTCATGCCTATTTTTACCTATCAGTGCAACAAATGCATGGAAAAATTTGACGTGCTTGTTGGAATGAGCCAGGATAAGCCGGATCTTAAATGCCCTAAGTGCAAAAGCTCTGATTTAGCCAAACAGTTTGCTCCTTTCAGGGTTTCAGGCTCATCTGACAGAGGTTCTTCAAAATGCAGTTCCTGCTCAGGCGGGAATTGCTCGGGATGCCATTGATTGAGTTATGCATAATAAGTCACACGTCGCAGGTATCAGGTAGCACGTTTCTAAAAACGTGATACGTGTTACCTGATACGTGGTACAAATTGTTTATGAAAGTATACGATTTAATAATTTTAGGCGCAGGCCCTGCAGGAATAACAGCCGCGGTTTATGCCGCGCGCAAAAAAATGGATTTTCTGGTTTTAAGTAACGACGTAGGAGGCCAGACGGCATGGAGCGGCGACATAGAAAACTATACCGGCTATCAGTTTATTACAGGCCCTGAGTTAACCTTAAAGTTTGAAGAGCATATGAAAACTTTTTCAGCACCTCTTAATATACCGGAAGGAGTGAATGACATAAAAAAAGAAAATGATTTAATAAAAGTAACAACCAATAAAAGCGAATATATTTCTAAAACCGCGATTATCGCAACCGGAAAGCGCCCACGCATGCTTGATGTGCCCGGTGAAAAAGAATTTAAAAACAAAGGCGTAAGTTACTGCGCTACCTGCGATGCGCCGATATTTAAAGGAAAAAACGTTGCCGTCATAGGCGGAGGAAATTCCGCGCTTGATGCAGCTTTACAGCTTACAAAAATCTGCCCCAAAATTTATATGATAAACATCACGCAGCAGCTTACCGGCGATCATATAATGATTGAAAATGTAAATAAGAGCGGCAACGTAGAAATTCTGAATAATTCAAAGATGAAAGAAATCGCCGGTGATAATTTCGTGAAACGTATCGTAATTGAAAAGGAAAATGAAACCCGGGCTTTGGATGTGGAAGGAGTATTTATTGAAATCGGGTTGATACCTAATTCGGAGTTTGATAAAATTACCGAACATAATAAATACGGGGAGATAGTGGTTGACTGCCACAACGCAACAAGCATAAGCGCAATATTTGCCGCCGGAGACGTCACAACAGTTCCGGAGAAACAGATAATAATTGCCTGCGGCGAAGGCTCTAAAGCAGCGCTCTCTGCATTCAGATATCTGTCAACGCATAAGTGGGGTTAGGTTGATAGGTTTATAAGTTATTAAGTTGATAGGTTAATGGGCAGGAAATTTAAAACCTAACAACATATTAACCCGATAGCATAACAACCAGAATATGAAAACATTATCGGATGATTTAATAAATTTTCTTGAGAGGCAGAGTTTCAGCATTGTTTCTACCCTTGACGAAGACGGAGGAATCCATTGCGCCGCAAAAGGCATTGTCGGGATGGAAAGAAAAGGAAAAATTTTTCTGATAGACTTATACAAGGCGCAGACCTTTAAAAACCTGCAAAAAAACCCTACAATAAGCATAACTTCTGTGGATGAAAATATGTTTATGGGCTACACCCTTAAAGGGAAAGCCAAAATTGTAGAGAGAAGCAAGATTGAAAACCATGTTATTAAAACATGGGAAGAACGGTTAATCGGCAGAATTTCAAAAAGGCTTATAAAAAGCGTTAAAGATTATAAAAAATCAGGCCATCACCCTGAAGCGAAATTTCCGCATCCGGAATATCTCATAGAGGTAGATGTTGAAAGTATAGTTGATTTAACGCCCAGCCAGCTTAAAAAAATACCCCTCTAAAATCCCGTTAGAAAACCAGTACGGTATCGGGCCTTAAATTCGTTGTATTGTTAGGATAGAATCCGGCATTTTCTAACGGGATAAAACTCATTTTTTTAAATTTCTGCTTGATTTTTTTATAATACACGCTATTCTTAAATGGAATAAGGTTTTGTCAAAAAAAATAGCAAAATTGTAAAAGAAAGGAAAAATATGGCAAACGCTGTCCAAAAATGGGTTGAAGAAGTAGCAAAATTAACCGAACCGCGCGATATCCACTGGTGCGATGGCTCAGACAAGGAAGCGCGCTGGATTATTGAGCGCGGTATAAAAGAGGAAAAAATCAACGGAAAGCCTGTATTTTATGAATTAAATCAGAAATTGTGGCCTAATGCATACCTGCACAGGAGTCATCCTTCGGACGTCGCACGCACTGAAAATTTAACTTTCGTCTGCCATTCCTCAAAAGAAATAACAGGGCCAAACAATAACTGGATGGCGCCTAACGAAGCTAAAGAAGCGATGACAAAGCTTTCCCGCGGTTGCATGCGCGGCAGAACTATGTATGTTCTTCCTTTTGTTATGGGAAATCCCGAATCTCCTTTTGCAAAATTCTGCGTACAGGTAACTGATGTAAGCTACGTCGCAGTAAGTATGCGCATTATGACAAGAATGGGCCAGGCAGCGCTTAAACATATCGGCGATAAGGGCGATTTTATAAAAGGCTTGCATTCAATAGGAGACCTTGACCCGGCCCGCAGATTTATAATGCATTTTCCCGAAGAAGGCATGGTTTGGAGCGTCGGCTCAGGCTACGGAGGGAATGCGTTGCTTGGTAAAAAATGTATATCGCTCAGGCTTGCTTCATACCTTGGTTATAAGGAAGGCTGGCTTGCCGAGCATATGATTATAATTGGAGTTGAAGACCCCAAGGGTAACGTTGATTACCTGGTTGCTGCTCTTCCAAGCGCCTGTGGAAAAACAAACCTTGCAATGCTTCGCTCAAGCTTACCCGGTTATAAAATATGGACATTGGGAGACGATATAGCCTGGCTTCGCGTTGGAGAAGACGGAAGGCTTTGGGCTTTAAATCCTGAAGCAGGATTTTTCGGAGTTGCTCCGGGAACAGCTTACAACACAAATCCCTGTATGATTGATACGCTTAAAGCAGGAACATTTTATCCTACAATTTTTACTAATACGGCTGTTAATGCGGATACTAATGAGCCCTGGTGGGAAGATTTGACAAAAGACTATCCGGCAAATTTGCTGGATTGGCAGGGGAATAAATTTGATAAAGCGACCACGCCAAAAGCCGCGCATCCAAATTCGCGCTTTACGGTTTCAATAAACCAGTGTTCAACGCTTTCCAGGGAATTTGATAATCCTAAAGGCGTTCCTATTTCAGGAATAATTTTAGGCGGCAGGCGTTCAAGTCTGCTTCCGCTTGTATATGAAAGTTTTGACTGGGATCACGGAGTTTTTTCGGGTGCAATGATGGGTTCTGAAACAACAGCCGCAGCCGCGGGAAAAGTAGGGGTGTTACGCAGAGACCCTATGGCGATGCTTCCTTTCTGCGGATACAATATGGGCGATTATTTCGGCCACTGGCTTAAAATGGGTAAAACCCTTAAAAATCCTCCGAAAATATTTTTCGTAAACTGGTTCAGAAAGGATGAAAACGGAAAATTCCTCTGGCCGGGTTTCGGCGAAAATATAAGAGTGCTTAAATGGGTAATTGAAAGGACAAAAAATAAAGCAAAAGCCAATGAAACGCACATAGGCCTGGTGCCTGACCTTGGAAGTTTTGATATGGAAGGGCTTAAAGTGAGCCGCGGAAATATGGAAAAAGTTTTTTCAATAGACGAGGGGCAATGGGATGCAGAGTTGAAAGAAGCAGAGGAATTTTTTGAAAAATTCGGCAATCATATGCCTCGTGAGCTGCACGACGAATTTGATATTCTGGAAAAGAAATTGAAAAGCTAAATGAGCGCAAAAGAAGTATTACATACGGATTTTCCGGATTTAAAACTTTTCAGGCGCGGCAAAGTGCGCGATGTTTATGAAGTTGAAGATTGCCTGCTTGTTGTTTCAACCGACAGAATTTCCGCGTTTGACGTAATTCTTCCTAATGCAATACCGAATAAAGGCGCAGTTTTAAACAAGATATCGGTTTTCTGGTTTGATTTTGTAAAAGATATAATTCCAAACCATCTGATAACCGCAAACATTGACGAGTATCCGCAGATTCTAAAAAAATACAGCGGTATACTCGCCAACCGCTCAATGCTTGTTAAAAAAACCAAACCTATTTCTTTTGAGTGCGTTGTCCGTGGGTATCTTGCCGGTTCAGGGTTTAAAGAATATAAGCAATCGCAGAGTATCTGCGGTATAAAGTTGCCGGCAGGGCTTAAAGAAAGCGATAAACTGCCCGAGCCTATATTTACACCGGCGACAAAAGAGGAAGTGGGACACGATATTAACGTTACCAGTAACTATATGGAAGAAAAGCTTGGGGCGAAAACAAGCGCTTTTCTAAAAGAAGCAAGCCTTAAAATTTATAAAAAATGCGCTGATTATGCCGATAAAAAAGGCATAATCATAGCAGATACAAAATTTGAATTCGGTTTTGACAACGATAAAATTATTCTTATAGATGAGGTGCTCACGCCGGATTCCTCCCGTTTCTGGCCAAAGGCGCAGTTTAAGCCGGGATATGCACAGGCAAGCTACGATAAGCAGTTTGTAAGAGATTATCTTGAGTCCATAAAATGGGACAAAAATCCGCCTGCT
>JAQTUC010000075.1 GCA_028710385.1 Candidatus Omnitrophota bacterium | reverse complement strand
ACCTCCTGAAACATGTTATTCAATCCGTAGGAACCTCCTGAATTTATCAGGTTATTTATCCCCGCGACAGTTTGCTTTAAATTATCCGCTATATCCTTAATAGGCAGCTGGTTCATAACATCAAAAATAGCCGGCGATACCGGTAAAGTAGGCAATTCAGGATATTTTTTTACAACGTCATATGTATTCACCGGCTCATCCGGATAAAAATCAAAACCAATCATAAGTTGCCCGGTTATAAAATTTTGCACTTCCAAGCCTGCCCGCAAGCCGCGGTTAATAAGCATCTTATAGTTAGGATAGCCTATTCTTTCGGGAAAACCTTCAACCCGCGACAACTCAACCTCAATAACCACCCCAATTAACACTTTCTTGGTTTTAGGGTCATAAATCGGGCTTATCTCTGTTACATTACCAATTTGTACTCCGCGGAAAATAACCGGAGCGCCCACGGAAAGGCCTTTTACCGACCCGTCAAAAAATAAAACATATTTATCTGCTTGTTTAAAAAGCGCTCCTGAGCCAAAAATAAGTATAGCTGTAATCAATAAAGCTACTGCGCCTACCACAAATGCGCCGATTATTGTTTTGTTTGCTTTTTTAATCATTCTCCCCCCTGTTTCTCTCCCCTTGTCAAAAATTCAATAACGCAAGGATTGCTGGAATTGGCGAGCAAATACTTTGGACTACCCTCAGCAGCAATAGTTTTACTGTTTGCATCAAGAAACACCGAATTGCTTCCTATTGCAAAAATACTGGCGAGTTCGTGTGTGACCACCACAAAAGTAGCCCCTAAAGTATCTCTTAACTGCAATATCAAATCATCAAGCATGCGCGCATTAACCGGATCAAGCCCGGCGCTAGGCTCATCAAAAAAAATAATATCAGGATCCAGCGCAATTGCCCGGGCCAAGCCTGCGCGCTTACGCATTCCTCCGCTTATTTCAGAAGGATAAAATTGCGAATATCCCGACAGCCCTACTAACGCAAGTTTTAACTCGACCACGTCCTGTATCTGGGAAGCGCTCAAGCCAGAATAAAGCTCTAAGGGAAGGGCGATATTTTCCCCAATGGTCAGAGAACTCCAAAGAGCGCCGCTTTGATAAAGAACTCCGAAGCGCCGCATTAAATCTTTCTGCACCGATTCATCTTCACGCCAGAAATTTTTCCCTCCGTAGAAGACTTCGCCTTTAGCGGGCGCCTTCAAACCTATGAGGCTTTTTAACAAAGTTGATTTACCGCATCCGCTTGCGCCCATAATAATAAAAATATCCCCCTTAAGGATTCTGAAGTTTAAATTATTCATTACCACATAATCATCGTAACTTAAATTAAGATTACGCACCTCAATAACACTTTCTGGAATCTGTTTCATCGCTTAAACTCCAAGCACCTGACAAATAAAAGTAATAATTGCCGTAGCTACTACAATACTGGTAATTGAGGTAACTACCGCTGAGGTAGTAGCCTCGCCTACGCCGTTTGCGCTTCTTTCGCAATTCATACCGCGAAAGCAACCAGAAATTGCAATAATTAGGCCGAAAACAAAACCGTGCATTAACCCTATCCAAAGATTGCCAAGTTTTACTGCTGACTGCGTGTGGTTTAGGTATTCCACCGGGTTTATGCCAAGCACTCCCGCGCTTATAACGTAGCCGCCCAATATGCCCATGAAGTCCGCATAGAGAGTCAGCAGCGGCAACATAACAACTAACGCTAAAATGCGCGGCACAACCAAAAATTCAACCGGATTAACGCCCAAAGTTTTAAGCGCGTCTATTTCTTCATTTGTCTGCATTATGCCTAATTCCGCGGCAAAAGAAGCGCCGGTTCTGCCTGACATAATTATGCCTGTCATTACCGCGCCCATAACCCGCACCATTGCTATGCCCACAATATCTGCAATATAAATTTGGGCGCCGAAGATTCGAAGTTGTATCGCTCCTATAAAAGCAAGAATTACACCCACCAACACGCTTATCAAAGAAACAAGGCCAAGGGCGTCTGCTCCGCACCTTTGCACGATAAGCATAAAATCATTAAAACGAAAATAAGCTTTGCCGGTGATTGTGCGGTGAAAAGAAACGGCAATCTCACCTAAAAAACCAAGCAAAGACAATACGCTTTCCTTAAACCGCAAAACCCCGCTTCCAATTCTTTGGAAAAACGGCTCTTCTTCCGTTTTTTGCGGGGCTATTCTTTCAGTATTTTTTTCAGTAAGATTAAGCAGCTTGCATACCCCTTCGGGCAGGCCTTTTTTTTCTACCTTAATATTTTTTCTCCGGCATTCTTTAATTACACCGTGCAAGAATGAAACCAACCCGCTGTCCCATTTGGAAATTTGCGAAGCGGAAAAAGTAATTTGTGAAATATCAGCGCGGCTGGAAATCTGAGAAGTAATTTCCGATATTGCCGGAATGCCCGAACCCATCAACCATGCCCCGGTTAGCTTGATTTGAAGTATTTTTGGAGTGGAATAATCAAAATTAATTTTATCCGTCGGCATTATACCGCCTTAAGGTTTAAAAGCAATTTAATTTATTAGAGGGGGGGGAAAAATTATAAATTGCCTATCTTTTATGGGTATTGTAACGCCGGGTAATTTTAAATCAAGGGTTATCGCAGGTAATTTCCTGCGGCACAAAGATAGCCTCTGGCTTTTTCAGTCAATCTATAACGATGAACTATGCCCCAGAAAGCTTTGCCGTGGTTTGGTTCTATCAAATGAGCCATTTCATGAACCAAAACGTAATCCCTTACCCATTTTGGCATTAAACCTACTTTATGCGATATGCGGATATGCCCGTTTCTGTAATCGCAGCAGCCGTATTTGCTGTTTTGTCCAGTAACATATTCTATGGAATTGATTTTTAACTCGTTATTAAAATATTTTTTATTAAGAATGTCGGCGATTTCCGACAACGGCTGGTTTCTGTCTAATTCTTCCTTGATTTTCTTTTTTTCAAATTTCAATTTAAAATCAGAAACTATTCTTCTAAGATTATCCTCGCAAAGTGCCTCCGGAGCGCTGATTACCAGGCAATCATTTACAATTCTTGCGCTTACCGTGCGTCTTCTTCTGTTGCTTCGTATAATTTTTATTTCCAATTCAGCTTTCTCCTTACTTTTAATAACGGCACGGGGAAACGCTACTCAATTGCAAAATCAACATTTACCACAGCTGTAACTTTTTTCTCCAAAGAAGTGGTGTCGTTATTGCCATACCAGGAAACTTCATACGAATTTACCGGGGTTATCTGGAAAATCCCCATTCTTGCGGAACGCATAAGGCCTATTTTGTTGCCGGTTGCCTTAGCCATGCGCCTTGCGCGCTCTTTGGCATCCTCTGTTGCCTGGGTAAGCATCTCATGCTTAAGCTCAGCGAGTTTGGTGTAAAAATATTCGGGGGCAGAGGAAATAAATGCGATATCTTTGTTGATAAGCTCTGTTGACTGCCTGGCAATATCGTCAATCTTTTTAACATCATTTGAGCGCACTTCAACATTCTGGGTTAAAACATATTCTTCTATTTGATTTGTATCAGTGCCTTTGTCGTTTTTCTTATAAAGTACAGTTGTGCCTACCTGTGAAACCACTATTCCATCTTCTTTAACGCCTTTAGAGACAAGATATTCTTCTACTGTTTGCAGGTCTTGTTTTAGCGCGTTAAAGGCTTCTGTCATTTTAGGGTCTCTTCTTGCGAAACTTGATTTCCATACGCTGTAATCGGAAATTATCTTTTTTTCGGCGGAACCGGTTGTGCTTATGACCTCATTTGAGAACTTGCGTATCTGTAAAAGGCCTTTTGACAAAATTACCGTAGAAACTATCGTTGCCAAACTGATGCATAAACCTAAAATGATAATCTGGATGTTTTTTAATTCTCCGATGCCTTTCATGTATTCCCCCTTTTTCAATATAGTTAGTATAAAAACAAAAAAACCTTTACCCTGTCTGGTAAAGGTTAATTTATGTAAATCCCCTTAGAGAAACTTGTTCTCCTAAAGATTGCATTTTCTCTAACGGGATAAAGCCCATGTGGCTTTTGATAGCTTAGGTTTTTATTATGTTGCCCCGTAACGAGCTTATTTTACTCTAAGAAAAATTAAATTCAAGCATTAAAAAGTAACCTTAATTCCACCGTTAGCGGAGAATCCCGGGATAGGATAATCTTCCACCACCTGGTACCTTTTGTTTAAAAGGTTATCAAATGATATAAATACCGTGTAGTTTTCTTTAATTTTCTTGGTAACGTTAAAATTAAGCAGGAAATACGGTTTTACCTTAATTGTATTCTCGCTGTCATGAAACCTCTGCCCTGTCCACTGGCCCATAAGCTCAAAGTCAAAGCCGTGGAACTCTGTATATTTTAAGGAAAAATCCATTTTATTTTTCGGCTGATAAATCAAATATTTATTTGTTTTTTTGTCGCGAGCAGAAAGAAAAGTGTAGTTAATGCCTATTTCAAAATTATCAAAAGGATAAATCTTGTTTGCAAACTCTGCGCCGTTTATTGCGGCGCGGCCTATATTCTGCGGCTGCCATATATTGTTTTCATCAGGAGCCCAGTTTATAAGGTCTGAGAAATCGTTCCTGAAATAAGTAAGCCCGGTTGAAAAATACTTATTGGGTTTTGTGTCAAAACCAAGCTCATAAGTGATTCCTTTCTCCGGCTTAAGGTTGGGGTTTCCCTTAGCCCAGCCTTCGTCAGGCCAGTATAAATCATTAAAAGTAGGCGCGCGGAATGACCTTGATACAGAGCTGTGTATACTTAAATTTTCCCAAAGATTGTAAAGAAAGTTTATGCTTGGATTAAATTCCGTGCCAAAATTAGAATAATCATCAACTCTTCCGGAGAGAGACAACTTTGCCTTATCGCTTATGTCAAACCTGTTCTCAAGATACCCGGCAGAAACGCTGTATTTATGCTTTGCGCTGCTTGTTGAATCGTTCAAATTTCTGGTGTAGTCAAAGCCGGTTATAAATTCGTAAAATTCAAACAATTTTTTGTTTAAACGTAAGTTAAGCCCCTCTACTTTTGTAGTGTGCACTGATTTACTGAAAGGAATATCAAACATTGAGCCGGCTGAATTTTCCATAAATTCAAGCCGGTCATAATTATTGTATAGTTTTGCATAAAGCCCGGCTGTTTCATCAATCCGCGAATCCCAGCTTAAATTTATATAATTTTTAAGCTGCACCTGTATATCATCGTTATCGGGTGAAGTTATCGGCCCGGGAACGCCTGACCTGTTTTTGTAAAAACCGCAATCGGCACCAAGAGTATTTAAGTCATTAAGCTTATAGTCAAATCTGGCGTTAAAATCTTTGGAATTAAATGTTGAGTTTGCGCGGGCCCCTTCACTTGAATTATAACCGCCGCTTACGATATAACCAAATTTACCGGCTCTTGCTCCGTGAGAGAGCGTTTCAATAAAGGTATGGAAGCTGCCGAAGCGGCTGCTTACTTCTGTTTTACTACCTTGGGCAGGCGGATTTTTTGTAATCACATTAACAGTGCCGCCCATTGCCTGCGAACCATAGACGCTTGATGCAGCTCCGGGCATAACCTCAATCCTTTCTATATTGTCCAAAGGTATGGTGCTTAAATCAACTTCTCCGTCGCGCGGGCTGTTAAGAGGCGTGCCGTCACGCAATATAAGAACCTGCGAAGGAACTGCTCCGCGCATCCTGATTGTTTTCAAAGCGCCAAGGCCTCCGTAGTTGCTTATATTAACAGAATCAACATCCGAAAGCGCCTCTGATACGTCTTTGGCTCCTGATTCTTCAATATCTTCCCTGGTTATTACCTCAACTTTCCTGTCGGTATCTGCGATAGCTTCCTCAATCCTTGAAGGCGTCACCACAAGGCTTCCCAAATCAATCGGTTTTTCTGCGTAGCAGAATTTTGAAGACAGCAAAAATACAATCCCAAAAATGCCTAATGCCTTTCTCATTTTTTCCTCCTTACTCGAGAGTACTTGCCTTAAACAGGAGGTCGACCGGACTAACTTTAGCGCAGAGCATTCAGCGTATAGTTGGAATAAATAACTAAACACTATGCCTATCCGCTAAACGCTAAACATTACCGTTGCGAGACAGTGCCTGGAATCACACCAGGACTTCCTCCGCCTGTCTGGTACTCAATGAGCACATCATTTTTTCAAGTGCTCCCTGCACGCAGAAAAAATGATAGTGCGAATTGATACTGAAGACGCGAGAGCTAAGAGCGTCTGAAGTATCTAAAATAAGTAAATTTTCCCAAGCGTTGCCTGCACGTAGAAAAATACTAGCGTGGATTCGGTCTAAAACTTTCCTAAGATATACCTTAGGAAAGTTTTGGCTTCACTTGATACTTTTTAACATCAAGGAACCAATGCCTCCAGAAACCTTCTTTCAGAATTGGCTCGCCCTCCAATATTTCTATTTTATTTCTGAATATTGGCCCATCCACCACAAAACTGTGAAATTCCCCGTTTTCTCCGCAGGGGCAGATTTTCCTTCTTTCAAATTCACGCACAAGCTCCTCGTCAATAACACGGCCTATAAAATCTTTTCCGCCCAAATCGTCTTTGGCGCTGACAATTACTGATTTAAATCCTGAATTTATAAATTCTCTTACAACTTCCGCTGCAGAATTGTTCCAAAGGGGCTCAATGGAAATAATTGATAACTCTTTGCATACACGCTCTACCCAGCTATAGTGATCAAGCAAATAAATATCTCCAAAAACCATCTTTGATATGCCTTCTTTCTTAAGCTCAGTTACTGCCTCCTTAAATTCTTCCTCATATTTTTTCATATCAGCAGTAACGCCTTTCTGAATAAGCGTAATCCCCAGGCACTGCGCCTGCTCTCTTATGAGCTTTGATTCTATCCCGTGGAAACAGCAACGCTGGTATTCACGGGACATAAAATTAAGCAGGTATTTCACTTTAATTCCGCTTTTTACGGCGCGAAATAACGCAAGGCAGCTGTCTTTGCCTCCACTCCATGACATTATCGCTGAATTATCCATAAATTGCTCCTGATTTCATCAAAATCGCAACTAAAAACAATACTGCCGCCTCAACCATCTCACAGCAGGCGCCAAGATTGTCTCCGGTGATACCTCCAATTTTTCCCGCCATGAATTTACCGAAGAAAAAAGAAGCCAATATTGCCAAAGCAACAATTGACAGC
>JAQTUC010000074.1 GCA_028710385.1 Candidatus Omnitrophota bacterium | reverse complement strand
CAGCAAGTATGGCATCTCTTATGGCGACAGAAGTATGGGTATATGCCGCCGGATTAATAATCAGCAAATCATATTTTGAATTTGTTATCTTCTCTACTATTTCGCCCTCAGAATTTGATTGCAGTACTTCAAGCGTTAAGCCCTTAAGGCCTGCTTCTTTTTTAAGCTGCGCATTTATATCGTTTAAAGTAAATTTACCGTAAATTTGCGGCTCACGTTTTCCCAAAAGATGTAAATTCGGCCCATGGATTACCAGAATTTTACTATTTTTTGTTTTTGCCTTCATCTGTTTCAGCCTCCTCTATCAACATTATTGGTATGCCGTCTTTTATGGGATATTTACGACCGCATTTAAGACAAACTATTTTCCCGTTTTCTAAAACTACATCGGACTTGCAAAACGGGCACGCAAGAATTTTTAAAAGCTCTTCATTAATCATTTAAAATCAGCCTTTATTTTTTTCCTCAACATACATCATGCGAAGGCTAAACAACGCATCATCCAGAAGCTTTTCTTCCTCCGCGCTTAAATTGCCCTTTGTTTTTTCCTTAAGTATACCTATGGTATCAACAAGAAATCTTGCCTGATCCAGATTTCTTTCGGTTTTGCCTGAAATAGGGTTCTCAAGGCGGCCCAAAGCAATCATTGCCTGCATGCTTAAAGACGATAAAAACAACCTGAAATTTGGCTCATGATAAGCTTCATTTTTATCAAGAGCTTCTTTTTTTTCTTTTTCCGCTGTTACCTTCCATTCTTCATCCACTTTCTTTCTGATTTCTTCGCTCATAGCCCTCCTTAGCTGATAACTACTCCGGCGTATCCGACAACAGAGCCTGTATCTCCGGTTGCCTCCGCGCTTGTTTCATACAAACTTACGTTAGCTTTATTCGCGCCTAATTTTTTCATAATAAGAAGGAGTATGGCAACAGGCGCAATTCCGCACATAGAAATATTTTCTCTTTTTACTGTTTTAACCAGCCCCTCCGCATCTAGGTTAACTATATGTTCAAGCGCCATTCTGTCTTTACGCCGGGCTGCGCTATCCGGCTCGTAATGGGTCATATCGCTTGAAGCGATAAAAATAATTTCTTCTCTGTGCTCCTTTGCAGCGGAAAAAATTTGCGTTGCAACTTTTTCATAAGCAGCAAGCGCTGCCACTGTGCACACTATCGGCACAAAACTGAAATTTCCGAAGAAATAATGCAGTATAGGCAGTTCTACTTCTATGGAATGCTCAAATTTATGCACAAGCTTATCGGGAGTTATTTCGCTGCCTGATTCAAGAATTTTTTTTGAAAGAGCCGAATCTATGGCAATATTGCCGAAAGGTATTTTCCAGCTGCCTTCCGGATATAACCCGAAATCTTCGCCATAACCGGTATGATTTGGCCCTAAAATTATCACGCGTTTCCTGGAAATTATCCTGCTTACCGTAGCAACAGCAACGCGGCCAGAATATACATAACCTGCGTGCGGAAGAATTAAACCATAGGCTGAAGTTTTTAAGGAAGCCTTTGGCTTAAATTCCTCTATCGCTTTTTTTAGCTCTTGCTCTCCCTGCGGGTAAAATTGTCCGCTTACAACAGGCTCTCTAATCATGGGAATTTACTGGTTTATACGAAACAATTATAAGTGATTAATAGATTAGCAATTATAGCGGTAAATGTCAATATATTATAGGCCGAAAAAGGCGTAATATCCTAATTATTCTTAAAGTATATTGAAATATCAAATTGGTAGTTTTCGCCTTCCAAATCAGGAGGGAAAGGCATAAACGGGAAGGACTCTTTTACGCTTCTAACGGCGACATTAATAAGTTCTTTGTTGGGGCCATCCCCCTTAACACTTTCAAGCCGGCCATCCCGTGAGAGCACAAAGCTTACAAAAACTTCGCCCTGCTCTCTGCCTGTATAATTTTTATGGCAGATTACGTTAAGTTTTGACCTTAAGCCTTTATAATAACTCATATACGAAGGGTTGCTTTTTAGCTTTGAATTTTCCAATTTTTCAGAAATCACAATTTTCCCGGTATCCTTCTCCAGTATCTGCGCTTTATCCAGCAGGGGCCTTTCCTTCTCGTCGCCCATAAGTTTGCGCACGACATTTTTTATGTAAGGCGGGGGCGGGAGAACAACTGTATTTGTCTGCTGGCTCTGTTGCAGCCTGGTTCTCTGTGCAGGCCTTGGCTGGGTTTCTTTAACAAAAATTTTTATCTCTTTTGTTTCTTTTTTTTCGTTAAAAATTGTATTTGCGTTAAAAAGCGTGAGAGAACCGGCCGCAATAATAAAAGAATGCATGGCAAGCGAAATACCGAAAGAAAGGTTCCAGTAATTTCTCATGGTTTAAATTATAGCATAGCAAGATAAAAGTAAAATAATAATTAGGCAGTTACGCGGGATTACGAAACAGAGCGGGAATTATTTCGGATATGGTCGGATGAATAAAAAAACATTTCTTAAAGGTTTCTGCGGTTAAATCATTTTGTATGGCATAGGAAAAAATATTTACAAGCTCTGCCGCGGAATTTGAAATTATACTCGCTCCGATTATTCTATCTCCCTCTCCCACAATCACTTGTAGAAAACCATCCTGGTCGCCATAGACATATGACGAAGAAAACCTAAGAAAATTTGTCTTTAAAACTTTATATTTCAGATTTTGTTTCTTTGCTTCGGCCTCAAGTATGCCTATTCTGGCTATCTGCGGAATAGAAAAAACACAATCAGCAATGCTTTTGTAATTTAAGCTCTCATTTTCTCCTGTAATATTTTTTACAGCCGCCTCTGCCTGTGCCTCTGCAACATAAGCTAAGAGCCTCTTCCCTGTTACATCCCCGCAGGCGTAGATATTTTTTATGTTGGTCTGGCACTTATCGTCTGTTTTTATCCAGCCGCCTTTCTCAAAAAACAACCCTGTTTTTTCAATATCCAGGCCTTCTATGTCCGGCTCTCTGCCTACAGCTGAAACAACCTTATCAAAACTTTCCAAATCATAGTTTTTTATGTCCACGGAGGTTTCTATTTTAATGCCGCGCCTTTCCAGAATAATCCTAAGCCTTCTTGTAATTGACGCATCAAAAAAAGGAAGAATTTCTTCCTGTTTTTCAATAAGCGTTACGCGTTTTTTAAAACTGTTTAAAAGAGATGAGAATTCAATCCCGATGTATCCTGCGCCTTTTACGAGAAAATTTTCTCCGATTTCCTGCTCGGAAAAAAAATCCTCAGCAAAAATGCATTTTGGATGGCTTATGAGGGTTTTTGGTTTTGAGCCTGTACCTATAATTATATTCTTGGCTGAAAAGGTTTTTTCTTCGCAGGATAAAGTATGCTCATCAACGAATGAAACGCTTCCAAACCGTAAATCTATGCCTGATTTTTCAAGAAAGCTGATTGAGTCTTTTTTTATTTTTTCAACAATCTCGTTTTTTTTGCCAAAGCTTTCCTGCCAGGTCTTTCCAAGTTTTGAACTATTCAGGAAAAATTTAGTGGGTATGCAGCCGCGGTTTAAGCATGCTCCTCCGAATAAGGTTCTGTTCCGGTCAAAGAGCACAACTTTAAGCCCCTTGGCCAAAGCATAACGCGCAGCCGCTAGCCCGGCAGCACCACTTCCTATTACAGCTAAATCATACATTGTTTATTTCGTTAATTGAATCCTGGATTTTCCTAAGCTTTATTTTTTCTTCTTCGCCAAGCGTAAGTTCAACCACTTTTTCTATGCCTTTGCTGTTTATGATGCAAGGAACACCGACGCATACATCAGTAAGCCCGTATTCCCCCTTAAGCAGCGCGCAAACCGGTATAATTTCGTTTTTATTTTTAGAAATAGCTTCAATCAAACGGAAAATTGAATAAGAAGGGGCAAAATTAGCGCTTCTATTTTTTAAAAAGCTTATTATTTCCCCTCCGCGATGCGCTGTTTTATTCTGCACGCGCTTTATAGCTTCTTCATCCAGGAATTTGTTTATAGTTTCTCCCTTAACGCGCATCCTATCTCTTGAAACTATCATATCGTTGTTGTGGAGCCCGAACACAAAAGCTTCAAGCACTGATGTTGATATTTTGGTTTCCTGGTGAAGTATGTTTAATAACCTTGCGCTGTCAAGAGACGAGCCCATTCCAAACACGCGGTTTCTCTCAAAACCGGTCTCTTTAGCAAATATGCCGGTAATAAGGTCAAGCGGATTTGTAACAACTATAAGTATAGACTTGGACGCGTGTTTTTTAATATGCGAGGATATGTCTTTTGCGACTTTTGCATTTATTTTAAGAAGGTCATGGCGGGTCATACCGTCTTTTCTGGCGACTCCGGCTGTAACAACAACAATATCGCTGTCAGCTATGGCGCAGAAATCATCTGTCCCGATTATTTGCGCGGTAGAATCAAAGAATGAGCGGGAATCCTCAATGTCAAGGCTCACACCTTTTGCTAAGCCATCGGCTATGTCTACCAGGGCTATTTCTTTAAAGTGAGACCTGGAAAATAAATGGAATGTAAGAGTTGAGCCAACTGCGCCCGCGCCGATTATGGATACTTTCTTAAACATTCTTAAGCCCTTTTTTAATTTCTTCAACTATTGCCTCAGTCATTTCTTTTGTGCCAACCGCTGTCGGATCAGTCCTTGTAGGCTTTAAATCATAAGTTACGCTTTCACCTTTCTTTATAACATTAGCTACAGCTTTTTCAAGAATCTCTGCTTTTTTATGCTCTCCCAAATGCTTAAGTAAAAGCACCCCAGAAAGTATGGTTGCCGTAGGATTTACCTTGTTTTTACCGGTATATTTAGGCGCTGCTCCATGGACAGGCTCAAACAACGCGATGTTTTCTCCTATGTTTGCGCCGGGAGCAATACCAAGCCCGCCTATTAACCCCGCGCAAAGATCAGATATTATGTCTCCGTAAAGATTAGGCAAAACCAACACATCAAATTCATTAGGCCGCATAACAAGCTGCATACAAAGATTATCCACAATAACATCATTGGCCTCAATCTGAGGATAGTCCTTTGCAACGTCCCTGAATATCTGAAGGAACAAGCCGTCAGTAAATTTCATAATATTCGCCTTATGAATACAGCTTACCTTATGCCTGTTCTCGCGCTTTGCAAGCTCAAATGCGAATCTGATTATTCTTTTTGAAGCAAAGCTTGATATGGGCTTAATAGAGATGGCGCTTGGCACTCTTACTTTTTTTGCGCTTATTCCGTTTATGTAATCTATAAGCCCGTTGGTTTCTTCCTCTGATTCCTTAAACTCAACCCCGGCATATAAATCTTCGCTGTTTTCTCTGACTATTATAATATCTGTCCCCGGATGCTTGGAGCTGGTTCCCTCAATATAACGCGCCGGCCTCACGCAGGCAAAAAGGTCAAGCTCCTGCCTAAGCGCTACATTAATAGAACGAAAACCTCCGCCGATAGGCGTTGTAATCGGGCCCTTTAAGGCAACCTTGTTTTTTCTTATAGAATTTAACGTTTCTTCGGGAAGAAGGCTTTTGTGTTCTTTAAGCGCAGGCTCTCCGGCGTAAACGACGTCCCAGGAAATATCAACGCCCAAAGCTTCAATTACAGCTTTTGCCGCGTCAGTCACTTCAGGGCCTATGCCGTCACCGGGGATAAGACTTACTTTGTATGACATTTTAACCTCGCTTTAGTTGGTTGGAGTTTTGAATGCAGATACAGACTCTGGCTGCTTGTTTAGTCCAGCTTGAAATCTTTGTGCTTCTGCAGATAGTTTATTATACCGCCGCAGGCTACCAGTTCTTTACGGAAATTATTCCAGGGGACAAACTTAAGCGTTTTGTTGGTGCTTAGGTTTGTCATTATGCCTTTATCAACGTCTATATTTAAAGTGTGCGCTTCTTCAATTAAAGAAGTATCTGTTTCAATCAAAGGAAGCCCTATGTTAAAAGCGTTGCGGTAAAAGATGCGCGCAAAGCTTTTAGCAACTATGCACACAATACCAGCCTCTTTAATTACCCAGGGTGCCTGCTCGCGGCTTGAACCCATACCGAAATTTTCTCCGGCAACAATAATAGATTTATTCGGAATTATTTCTTTGTAGAAGTTAGGCCTTATATCTTCAAAAAGATATTGCGAAAGCTTCTTCATATCGGTTATTGAAAATTTATACCTTCCCGATATTATCCAATCGGTATTTATATTATCGCCAAATTTAAAAACTTTTCCTTCAAACTTCATAGGTCTTCAAACTCAACAACGTTTCTTACTTTCATCAAAGCAACTTCTTTTGTTATGACGCCTTTTCTGTACAGCTCTTTTAAGTTTTTATCTATTGTATACATGCCGTATTGGCCGCCCATCTGTATCATTGAAGGAATCTGGGCAATCTCTCCTTCGCGTATAAGGTTTCTGATACCGGGAGTTGCCACAAGAACTTCAGTCGCCAGTACTCTTCCTTTTCCGCCTGCGCGCGGAAGAAGCAATTGAGACACAACACCCTGAAGGCAATCAGCAAGCTGGACCCTTACCTGTTTTTGCTGATGCGGCGGGAAAACGTCAATTATTCTCTGCACTGTCTGCGGAGCATCAGGCGTATGAAGCGTAGCAAATACCAAATGCCCTGTTTCAGCAGCGGTTAAGGTTGTTCCGATTGTTTCTAGATCGCGCATTTCACCTACAACTATTACGTTCGGATCCTGGCGAAGAGCGCGGCGCAAAGCTTCCGGAAACGAATGCGTATCCGCATAAACTTCTCTTTGCTTAATTATACTTTTCTTGTTTGTGTGCACAAATTCAATCGGGTCTTCAATGCATATAATCATTTCCTGGCGTTCGCTGTTTATAATATCAAGCATGGCCGCAAGAGTCGTGCTTTTGCCTGTTCCTGTAGGTCCGGTTAAAAGAACCAGACCGTTTGGTTTCTTTAAAAAATCTCGCACAACCAGAGGCAATCCAAGTTCTTCAATCCTTGGTATCTGCTGAGGAATGCGCCTGAAAGCAGCCTCTACGTTACCCTTTTGATAATGCACGTTAACCCTGAACCTGTCCATATTCGGCAGAGAAAAAGAAAAATCAAGCTCCCTGTCTTTCTCAAAAAGAGCTTTTTGATCGTCATTTAGTATGCTGTAAATAAGCGCTTTTGTGTCGTCCGTATGCAAAATCGGCATATCTGCTAAAACATGCATAGCTCCGTCAATCCTTATTATTGGTGGACTGTCAACCGTAATATGAAGGTCGCTAGCGTGCTTCTCCATCGTCAGCTTAAAGAGACTGTTTATGTTTAACATGCCACCCCCTTCTTTAAAATATTATAAAAACCAGACTGCGAAAAACAAAATAATTTATGAATAAATAATGCCGCTATGTTATGTTTCG
>JAQTUC010000073.1 GCA_028710385.1 Candidatus Omnitrophota bacterium | reverse complement strand
GTATAATTTCCAGGGCTAATCCTAAAGTAGATATTTTTATAGCCGTGTATAAAGAGCCGTTTAACATAGTTGCAAAAACTGTAAAGGCAGCCTGCAACATCAAATACCAGCATAAAAGTATTTTTATACTGGATGACGGGGGAAGCGAGCGCCTTAGAAGTTTAGCTAAGGCCGTAAACTGCAATTATTTATACCGCGACAGTGCCTGCAATAACAAGGCAGGAAATCTTAATTTCGGCCTTATCAATTCAAAGGCCGAGCTTATTATGACCCTTGACGCTGACCGGCTTTGCCATCCTGATATTATAAATAAAATGGCAGGCTATTTTTCGCTTCCTCACATAGGCTTTGTTCAGGCTGCCCCTGATTTTGATGTCAGAAAAGGCGATCCTTACGGTAACAAAGAAGAGGTTTTGTATAAAGCAGTATTACCCGGTAAAGACAACGACAATGCGGCGTTTTTATACGGTTTTGCAGTTATGTATAGGAGGAGGGCGCTTGAGGAGATAGGCGGTTTTTCTACTTGGAATATTATGACTGATATGCATACAGCCTTAAGGCTGCAGGAAAAAGGATGGCGTTCTGTTTATTATAATTACCCGCTTTCAAGCGGACTCGCTCCGGAAAACATCCAGGGTTATTACAGGCTTAAAAGGCAGTTATGCGCTGATTCAGTGCGCATGCTTTTCTGGGACAGCCCTTTATTTAAGAAAAAACTTTCTCTAAAACAGAAACTGCAATACTTCCACGCCGGTTTTAGTTTCCTTGTTTCTGCTTTTGTTATGCCTGTTTTTTATTTTGTTCCTATCTGGTCTCTTTTTACCGGGGATTTCATTGTTTCGGAACCGGTTTCAAACTACGCGTTTTTCCGTGCCCCGCTGCTTGGTTTAACGTATATAGCAGGTTTTATCAGCAGTTATCCCCAGAATATAAATAAAACCAGTCAAATGTGGAGTGGTGCATTTCCTGCGTATATATACGGCGCAATTTTCGGTTTATTTTCAAAAAAACAGACTATTTTTTGCGCTTTGCCTTCAACCGGAAAAACGCGCATTAAAAGCATCGCGTTACTCGCAGTTTTGCCGCAAATAACCATAATTGCGCTTATACTTTTTGCTTTAGTTTATGCTGTTTTAAATAACACAAATACGCCTGTGTTATTAATAACAAATATTTTTTGGACGGTATTAGTAATCTGGCTGCTTTCAAGAATATGCTACGCTGCTTTTATTAAAAATAAACCGGTTGCCGTCAGCTGAAAAATGTATAATCTAACAAGCGTTGTTCAGAGCTTCTTGTTTTAATTCTGCAATTTTTAAGTGGATAAAGGTCAGTAAAAGGTAGAACCAGCCAATTTACCGCTGTTTAGCCAGCTTGTATTATTAAGTCACATTTGTCGGGGCAGTTATTTTTATTAAACATAAAAATATTTGATGTTTAAGCTTAATTTAAAATATCGGGTTTGTTTTTTATTGTTTTTTGCTTTTCTGTTTTCAGGCATTATCCGTCCGGTTTTTTCTTCGGAAACAAACGCCTATTTTTCTTCTGACAGCTATTCCTGCTCCTCTGTGATTACCTGGAAGAGTTCAAAACCGACAGTTTCGCATATTGAGTATGGGCTGGATGCTGGTTATGGCTCAAGCATTGAGGAAAAAAAATCCCTGGATATAAACCATCAAATTACTTTAAACAATCTTTCTTTTTCCACAACCTATCATTACAGGATAGTAAGTAAGGACGTATTTGATAAAGAAGCCGTAAGCGCGGATTTTACTTTTACCACACCCAAGGCTCCGGCATCAGATCAGCCCATTGAAATTTCTAACGTTGAAGCTTCTGTGATAGTTGCAGGAAGTTTTTCAGGAAATCAAACTGCCCCGGGCCTTTCTTCTTCAAAACAGATGGAAGTTGCAATGCAGCCGTTAACTCCGCCGCCGGATAAAATAACCGGGGAACCCCAGACCGAGGAAGAGGCAAAGAAAAAAGAACAGCTTGTAAAAGAGGAGCCTGCCATACAGGAAACCCTTATCAGAAAAGGAGGGCTTCTTCTTCCAAGAGGCACGCTACAAATTGAACCCGGCGTCACTTACGCCCATGTTTCGGCAAACAAAATAGCGTTAAACGGGCTTGCTATTATTCCCGTGCTTGTTATCGGCGAAATATCCTCGCAGAAAATAAAAAAAGATATCGTTATACAATCAGAAACTTTCCGTTACGGTTTGCTTGATGACCTGCAATGGGATTTAAGAGTGCCGTATAAATACCAGCACGACAGGATTTCCGACGGCACTTCTACAGAAACCATAAGAAGCCTTTCAGGCTGGGGAGATATAGAAACCGGGCTGCATTATCAGTTTTTGCGCGAGCACGGCCCGTTCCCGGATTTAATCGCCGGCGTTACCACAAAGGCTAACAACGCGAAGTCTCCTTATGGCAGAGACATAGGCCTTGGAACAGGCACCTGGGCAAATAAATTCAGCCTTGTGTGGGTAAAGTCTGCTGACCCGGCTATAATTTTCGGCAGTTTAGCGTATATCTGGAACATTGAAGATGATATTGATAATTTTGGCAAAGTTGACCCCGGAGATACTTACCAGTACAGCCTTGGCACGGCGTTCGCCCTTAATTACCAGCTTAGCCTTAATTTCCAGATTGAACAGGCAGTAACAACAAGGCTTCGCCTTAATGATTCAAGCGTTCCCGGTTCTTTTACCAATGTGGTAAATTTTAAATCCGGCATAAACTGGGCAATAAGCAAAAACTTTTCCGCTCAGGCAACAGCAACATGCGGCCTTACGGAAGACGCTCCGGATTTTGTTTTGGAGCTCAGCTTCCCTTACACTTTTTGATTAATATGTTAAAAATTACAAATTACAATACACAAATTACAAACAAATCACAATACCAAATTTACAATAAACGAACTATTAAACCCGTTTGTGATTTTGGAATTGGTTATTGTATATTGTTTGTGATTTTGTCATTGTCTATTGTGATTTGTTCCAATGTAATTGTAATAGAGGAGGCCTGTGCTATGGAAAAGAGTATTTGTAATTCGCAAGAGAAAGTAAATATCTATGACAGCCGGGAGAATAAAACAATTGCGATGAATAAAGTTTGTAAAAGCGAAACAGAATGGAGGAAAGAATTAAGCCCTGAAACTTATCGCGTTACCAGAAAAAAAGGCACGGAGCCTGCCTTTAGCGGTAAATACGATAAATTTTACGAAAAAGGAATATATCAATGCGCCTGCTGCGGCATAGATTTATTTACTTCCGGAGCTAAATTTGATTCAGGCACAGGTTGGCCAAGCTTTTATGACGTAATAGCAAAAGAAAATGTTTTGCTCAAAGAAGACAGAAGTTTTTTTATGAAAAGGACAGAAGTTTTATGCAGCCGCTGCAATGCTCATCTTGGCCATGTATTTGATGACGGCCCCCTTCCGACGCATAAAAGATATTGCATGAATTCTGCAGCGCTTAATTTTATCAAAGAATAAGCAGAGAAAATTCCGTTATTGTTGTTTTGCCCCCTGGTAGAAAAAAGTCAACAAAAAGAAGAATCAGCCAATTTATCGGAAAATAAAGCGGTATAGAATAAACATACTTTCTGATACCCCGTTAGTAAAGGCAATTAAAGGAATAAATAATATGGAAAATAAAAAAATATTAGTAGTTGATGATGACGCCGGTATCCTTAAAGAGCTGAAAGAAATGCTTGAGCTTAGCGGTTATGAGCCGCTATGCGTAAATGATTCCCGGGAAGCCCTGGCAATTGCCCTGGATGCTAATCCTGATTTGATATTGATTGATCTTAAAATGCCGGGCATAAATGGTTTTCAGCTGGCGGATAAGCTTTCCCAAAACGGATTCTTAAAAAATATACCGGTAATTGCAATGAGCGGTTATTTTATAGAAGACAGGCAGGAAATGCTTATTAATTCCTGCGGCATAGATTATTTCCTTAAGAAACCATTTGATTCTTTTGATGTAATAACTACAATAGAGACAGCGCTTGCCGGAACCGTCAGGGAAGACGTGCCGATAGGAAAAAAGCGCAAATAACAGTTTGGATGCGATAAAAAGGAGGCTGATATGGCAAACATTAAAGAGGAGCTTACGGTTATGCTGAATAAAGCACTTGAGCTTGAGCATGCTGCGCGTATACAATACCTTGCGCATGCGGAATTAATCAGGGGTTTAAACGCTGAAAAAATAATTGAAAGAATAAAAGAAATAGCTTCTGACGAAGAAAAGCACGAAGGCAAATTCCGTAATCTTATAGGGAATTATCTTGACGCAGAGCCTGTAATGAGCCTGGCAAAGACGCATAAAGCTAACGGGATGGAAGAAATACTTAAAGTAAATCTTACCAATGAAAAAGAGGCAATTGATTTTTATAAACAGATTTATCAAAAGGTAATGGAAAATAAACAAGCGTTTCAATATGAATTTGAAACTCTGGAACATGAAATAAGGCATATAATAATAGATGAGCAGGAACACGTGGCTGAGTTGTCGGTTTTGCTTGGGGAATAAATGAGGCCAATATTTTTCCAAGGTAATCCGCAGGAAAAATATTAGGCCGAATTTACCCAGCACTAATTTTTCATAGATATAAATTCATACGCAGGAAATTAGTGCTGGGTTCAATTCGCAGACACCCATCACACATAATGGTATGATGGGTAATTGTTAATACAAAGTAGTGTGATGGGCTACAACTTATGTTCACCCTGCGGGCTGCCATAAGTTGTCTGCTCATTGAAGGAGGTTGTAATGGCAGAATTTAAAGAGTTGTTCCAAAGCGCTGACTGGAAGGCTGAGAAGCATGTTCCTGTGATTGATGCTCCCCAAAGCGTAAAAAAAGGGGAGATAGTGCGCGTTATGGTAAGCGTAGGCAAGGAGATTGCGCATCCCAATAAAACAGAGCATCACATACGCTGGATTACGGTATTTTTCCATCCCAAAGATGAAAAATTCCCTTATCAGATAGCACGAGCAGAGTTCAGCGCTCACGGTGAGTCCGCGCAAGGCCCGGATACAAGCACTGTGTATACGCATCACGAAGCAGTTGTGAATTTTAAGACAGATAAACCAGGAGTTATACTTGCTTCAAGTTATTGTAATATCCACGGCCTTTGGCAGAATTCAAAAGAGCTTAAAGTTGAATAAATAGGAGGTGTGATGTGGCAAATGAAGCAGTAAATAATCAGGCGCTTGAAAGTTTTACAAATCTGGATAAAATCGCTTACAAACTTTTGCATATAATTTTTACAATTGCCCCTATAATAGCCGGCGCTGATAAATTTTTCAATTTTCTCACGGATTGGGGAACGTATCTTTCTCCGGTAATAGCGAGAGCCATGCCTTTTAATTTAAGCTTGTTTCTCCGCGCCGCAGGTGTTGTTGAAATTATAGCCGGACTTCTTGTCGCTTTTATCCCAAAGATAGGAGCGTTTATAGTTTCAGCATGGCTTTTGCTTATTATAGGCAACCTTTTATTCATGCCCGGATATTTTGACATTGCTTTGCGCGATCTTGGTTTGGCTGTTGCCGCATTTTCGCTTGGGCTTATGAGCATAAAACACCAGTGCAAATGCGTCAAAAAATAACTCACCGCAGGGGTAAAAACTTTACGCTTAAATAATATATGAGCCTGGAAAAAGCATTGAAAGAGGTGGATAAGGAGATAAGCCGGGTTTTAGCGGAAAAAGAAACCTGGATGCATAAGCTTTTTAAAGACAGCCGTATAAATGAAGGAAAAAAATTAAGGGCGAGAATTTTCTTTGCTTTTTCAGGAAACAACACCGAAGAATCTATCAAATTAGCTTCTATACTTGAAATATTTCACGCCGCAAGTTTAATCCACGACGATATTATTGACAACGCCAGTTTAAGAAGGGGAAAAGCGCCTTTATATCGCAAAGATGGCGCAATAACCGGCCTTCTTTACGGAGACTGGCTTTTTGCAAACGGTTTTTCGCAGCTTGCCAAATTTAACAACCCTGAAATTTACAGGGAAATTACCGAGGCGCTGGCTAAGACTCTCGCCGGGGAATTGCATCAGCGCTATAGGCGCAACTGCCTTTCTTTGGATGAGCAGGAATATGTCTCCATAATCAGAGACAAAAGCGGCTCTCTTTTTGCGGCTGCCTGTAAAACAGGAGCGCTTATCAATGGCCTTGAAAAAAAATATGCCGAAAGAGCATACAGCTTCGGCCTTAATGTCGGTATTGCTTATCAGATACTTGACGATACAAGTGATTATCTTAACCTGGGCAAAGATAAGCAGGCATTTAAGGATTTGGAGGAATCCGTCGTTACGCTTCCCCTTATATATCTTCTTAAAAGATGCTCTGTAAAGGAAAAAGCCGGCATAAAAAAAATATTTCAAAAAGATAAAATGAGCAGAGAAGATGCAAAAAGAATTTTATTTTTTATGAAAAAGCATAACGCCATAGAAGATTCTTTAAAAAAGGCGAAGGATTTTTTCTATAAGGCAGCCGGGGCATCTAAGGGCAATTTAAACTGCAGCATGGAAGAGCCTTTTGATGTCTTATCATGGATAGGCGCAAAAATAGACGAGGCAAAAAAGGCCTGTTGTGAAAATTGCGGGTAGGCTGTGGGTTTTTGACGAAAACCGCACAAAGCGGAATGCATAACAAAATAAAGCCTTTCAAGGGTTTTAAGCGAAAAGACAAGGTGGAAAAAAGTCAATAAAGCGTAGAAAAATGCCATTTACTTGTTAAGGGCAATTATGTATACTTTAAATTACTTTCAGCTGGTTGTATTGTAATAGACTTAAACCGTCCAATAGGGTAAAATAAGATTGTTTGGGAAAAAGCCGCAAGCTTATGAATAAAGTTTTAAAGAATAATAAACCCGCTATCGCCGCCCCCAGAAGAATGAATTCAGGGAATAACCCGAAAATACTTTTAGTAGACGATGATAATATTTTTAGAAGCGAGTTTAAAGAATGCTTTAATGAATACGGAATACGCGAAGCTGCAAGCGCAGAGGAAGCGCTTAATATTCTTAGAAAACCAAATGAAATAGACCTGGTAATTCTTGATGTCCGGATGCAGGGTATGAGCGGGCTTGAGGCTTTGGCTAAAATCAAAAAGATTTCCCCGGAAGCGGCAATAATAATTTCCACAGCTTATAGTTCAAAAGATATAGCGGTAGAAGCTTTAAGAGGCAGGGCAGAGGAGTATATAGAGAAACCGCTGGATATAGACAGGACAAGGGAAATAATAGACAGGCTTCTTGAGGAAAGAAACGGCCATGCCGATATTTCCCCGTGCACAATTAACGATAAAATGGACAAAGTTAAAAGGTTTATAGAGCGCAATTGTTTTAAAAAGATTTCCTTAGACGACGCAGCCTCAACGGTATTCTTAAGCCCAAAATATTTAAGCAGGATATTCAAACAATCCACAGGTATGGGCTTTAGC
>JAQTUC010000072.1 GCA_028710385.1 Candidatus Omnitrophota bacterium | reverse complement strand
GGTAAACAGGAAATTACTTCCCTATCCCAGTCATAACCTATGCCCCAGCTTGCAAGCTGCTTCTTCATTGTTGCTATATTATTAAGAGTTGAAGTTTTTGGATGGATTCCGCCTTTTATGGCGGCGTTTTCTGCTGGTAAACCAAAGGCGTCAAAACCCATTGGCGAAAGCACGTTAAGGCCTTTCATGCGTTTGTAGCGGCTGACAGCGTCTCCTATAATGTAGTTACGCGCATGCCCCACATGCAAAGCAGCTGACGGATAAGGGAACATTACAAGGCAGTAATATTTATTTTTTGTATCACTGGCATCAGTTTTAAATATGCCTTTTTCTTCCCAGAACTGTTGCCACTTCTTGTCTATCTCTTTAGTGTACTCCATAGAGCTCCTTAACTGCTGCCATATTTCTTAAATCATCTTCCTCGTTATCTTTAGGCGTTTCAAGGATAAAAGGCAGATTACGCAAAGCCGGATGATTAAGAATTAAACCAAATCCTTTTTTTCCTATGTTACCCTTTCCTATATCGCAATGCCTGTCTTTCAATGAGTTTAATTTTTCCTGGGTATCGTTTAAGTGTATTACCTTAAGCCTTTCAATGCCGACTTCCCTGTCTATCTCCTCAACCAACGCATTAACTCCTAAAGCGTTATCTATCGGATAGCCGGCGGCGAAACAATGCGCTGTATCAAGGCAAAGCCCCAAATTCTGCGGCCAGTTAAGCTGCTCCAATATAAATCTGTGATGAGAAAATTTATAACCCAGCCAGCTTCCGCTGCCTGATGTGTTTTCAAGAAGAATGGTTGTCTTTGCGTCTTTGCCTGCGGTTAAAATTTTTTTAAGAGCTTTTATTATTTTTAAAAGTCCTCTTTCTTCTGTAGAGCCCTTGTAAGAACCCATATGAGTAACCAGGTATTCAACGCCCAGTTGATCCGCCTCAAGAAAATCCTGTGTAAATTCTCTTATTGTTATTTTATGAAAACTTTCCTTAGTCGCAGCAAGATTAAGTGTGTAAGGAATATGAACAACTACGGGGTTAATCCCTGCGGCTTTTACTTTTTCCTTAAATATCCTGATATCATACTCGGTAAGAGAGCTTTTTCGCCATTGACGCGGGTTTCTGGCAAAAATCTGCATTGTGTTGCAGCCTAAATGTTTTGCCCTGTCAACTGCGTCATAAATATTACCGGCGATAGATACCTGACAACCTAAATTAAGCATTTTTGAAGATAGATGATAGAAGATAGATGTTTGTCTTTATTCTGCTTTTCTGACTTTAATCTCTATCTTCGGTTTTCAATTGTCAATTTTAATTTATTTTACGCGCTCCAGGCAAAGCAGCCTGCGTTATTTTAGGAAGATGCCCGAACACATTCTGATAGGTCTCATTATATTTGTCTTTTCCGCAGATAAGCGCTGTTGCCAGCGGCATTACTTTTTTTGCTTCATTGCTCATTAAACGCGAAATATTCTGTATGTCCCACTGCGCATGGGCGTCTTCACGAAGCCTGGATATGTGATAGAGTTCGCGCAAATTAAGGCGCATTAAAACGCGCCTCCTGTGGGCGTTGGTTAAAATATACGGCGCGGCCAGAGGAATTTCTTTTTTGATTGCCGCATAAACTTCATTTGTTTTATCCGTTATTTCCTTAAAATATTTATCCATTCCTGTTTCTTTTATGGACTCAGGAATTGTAATTCCAAGATTGGGGTCGTAAGATTGCGTAATAATTGTGGACATGCGGTGGCGCTTAAGCTGCCCGAAGCAGGCAGCGGATAAAACAATGTTAAAGGTAAGATTCACGTATTCAAATTCGCGAAGCATTGAATCGTAAAACTGCATATTCTGCCAGGAAGCTTTAAAAAGTTTCCTGCTTTGTTCCTTATTTAACTTTGCGGCTATTTTTTTGCATTCTGTATAAGGCAAATTATCTGCCGTATGTAAAAGCGCTGCCAGAACCAGCTTATCCCCGCCTTTGGGAAACTCAACCAGCTCTGCTCCTTTTATGCTTTTTTTGGAAGCTGCTTTGCCCGATTTCTTAAGAAAACTTTTCGCTGCTTCTTTTAATTCCGGATAAGTTTTAAGGTCGCGATCGTTGGTGTCATGGAAAAGCACAATTGAAGGAGCAATTGGGTTAACTTGTTCGTAAATAAGCTTGCCGAGATTTTTTACTTCCGAAAGCGGATGCGAAGCAAATCTCCTAAGCATAAGCTCTAAAATCCTAGCATTAACAGTAACGCCTACCTGGGACTCTGTAGCTAATGAGGTAATATAGCGTGCGTCTTCTTTGGCCCAGCCTTCAAGAAGATTATGTTTCTTCGGGTCTGCTGCCAAATCAGAGTGTTTTTTAAAAACATAGTCTTTTAATTTTTCAAAAAGCTTAAAATAGGCTTCATTCTGAAGCTTCACCATTTTAAGAAAACGGCCCTCAAGAAAGGTTCCTTTTGTCTCTTGCGGAATTACAAAATCTTTATCAAGGGTAATGTAACGCTGCGATTTTTCGGTATATGAACAAAGCCTGAATTTTTCTGCTTCCTCCATTGCAAAACGCGAAACGCCTAAAATATCAAAGTTAAACACTGCGTGTTCAGCAACAGAGTGGTGCCCCATTTTAAAAATAATTGTCTGGTTGGATTTACGGCTGCGTTCAACCTCTCTGCGCGCCTCTGTTCTTATTTCATTTATCGGGCGCGGGTCACGGCTGATGCGCGCATATGCAGCAGATAAAACTTCCGGGGTTAAATCCTGGCGGCTGCCTGAAACGTTTTCCAGTTCTTTTAAAACCGCTGTATCAACATTAAATCCGGCTAAATATACTTTCATAATTTTATCTTAAGGCTAAATTTGGTGGAGCCGGGGGGATTTGAACCCCCGACCTCTACGCTGCCAGCGTAGCGTACTCCCAACTGTACTACGGCCCCGATGGAAAAGAAAACCATTAAGGGTTATTCCTTGTTTTTCATCGGCATCGAGGCAAACCTGCCGAGATGCCTAGATACTTCGGGCAGTTGCCCTCAGTATTGATGAACAATAAGGAATAACCCCAGATAAAAACTTGTTCATCAACAACGTGAAAAATCATATCATTCCATAGAGAAGTTGTCAATTAACACATTTGGCTATATTGCTGGGAATTATTACGGTGCAAGGAGTTTAACGAGTTGACAAAAAAAACCTATAATGTTAATATTTACCCTGCCCCATAATTCCTGCCATTGTGCCGGAGTGGTGAAACTGGCAGACGCGCGGGACTCAAAATCCCGTCTCCGCAAGGGGGTGTGGGTTCAACTCCCTCCTCCGGCAGTCTTCATATTTTTCAAAAGATTTTCAAAGCCAAAGTAAGTTTTTGTTTTGTTTGTTGCTAACGTTGGAACAAATACTAAGAAACTCGCCTGCGGCGAGATTTGTTACAACTCCCTCCTCCGGCAGTCTTCATATTTTTCAAAAGATTTTCAAAGCCAAAGTAAGTTTTTGTTTTGTTTGTTGCTAACGTTGGAACAAATACTAAGAAACTCGCCTGCGGCGGCCTTCATATTTTTCAAAAAGTTTTTTATCAGGTTGGGTAGTTTTGTGGCAGGAAATAAACTGGTTTATTCTGAAACAGTAGCTATATTAATATTCTTTACGCCTAATTCATTCACGATATTAAGCACATAGGAAATATCTTTAAACTGCACTGTCTTATCAATATTTAAGATAACCGCCACAGAAGGGTCTCTGGTATAGATTACAAGCATTTTTTCCTGAAGCTCTTCGCCTGTAACCGGCTCTTTCTCAAGGCGGACGACACTGTCTTTTGTAATGGTAATTGTAACCGGAGGCTTTGCTGTAACCGGTTTTGCAGCCTGGGGTTTTGGCATTTTTACTCTGACTCCGGATTGGGAAAGAAGCGGAGTTGCTATCATAAATATAACAAGGAGCACCAGTATTACGTCGGTAAATGGCGTTATATTTATTTCAACTACGGGTTTTTGCCTGCGGTATCTTCTGTTCATTTGCGTTTGGTGTTCATAAGGTCCATAACTTCAGACGCTGAAAGCTCCATGTCTGCTATAAAATCATCTATTTTTTTAATAAAGTAATTATAGAATATTACGGCAGGAACTGCCACGGCAAGCCCGGCTGCCGTGCAGACAAGAGCCTCTGCAATGCCTCTCGTAACAACATTTAATTCGCCCGAACCGGTTGAAGAAATATCGTGAAAAGCTCTTATGATGCCCAAAACCGTACCGAATAAACCTATATACACGGCAATTGAACCAATGGTTCCGGTTATGCTTATATTTCTTTCCAGTTTATTTGTCTCAACCGTAATCTCCCTTTCCATTGCGTTTGATATAACGGTTTCATTGTGGCCGGATAATTTAAGGCCCGAATGAACCACCTGCGAAAATGGAGTATTCGCGGCTTCGCTTACCTCCAAAGCCTTATTAAGCTCTGCGTTTTGTAAATTATTTTTTATCTGTTTCATAAAATTAATTCTTTTAACTTTTGACCTGCTTTTAAAATACAGTAAGCGCTCAATTATTATAGCTAACGAAAAGATTGAACAGGCTATAAGAACAATAATAGTGACTCCGCCTGATTTTAATAACAATGCAAATCCCATAATACCTCCATATATTTAAAACTATCTCAATAACGCAGAGAACTTATGCTTTTTTTCTAAGTTAAATTTTCCTGATAAAAGCTTGCTCATTTCTTCTAGAAAGAATATCACAATCATGAAGATAGTCAATATACTCCGCTCCTGACAACTTAGAGCTGTTACGTTAAACATCTCCTGCAAATGTCAAATAAACTTACATACCGCCTCATTTCTAAAGATTATTTAAATATTTCTGATATAATGTTGTTAACTTATTTTATGACTATGGAACATTCTTTCCAGTTAGACAAATTTCAGCAGGAAGCAATCAACTACGCTAAAAGCGGAAATTCCGTAATAGTAAGCGCGCCTACGGGTGCGGGCAAAACTTTAATTGCCGAGCATATAATCAACGATTGTATAGAAAATAATAAAGGCGTAATTTATACCGCTCCCATTAAAGCGCTTTCCAACCAAAAATACCGCGACTTCTCAAAAAAATACCCCAACCAGGTAGGAATTCTCACGGGCGATGTAAGCATAAACAGGGACGCGCCGATTTTAATTATGACAACCGAGATATTCCGTAACGCAATCCTGGTTGACCCTGAAGAATTCCAGCACAGGGAATGGCTTATTTTTGATGAAATACATTACCTTGCCGACATAGAAAGGGGCACTGTCTGGGAAGAAGCAATAATACTTCTTCCGCCTCATATGAAAATGCTGGCACTTTCCGCAACCATACCTAATATAGACCAATTTGTTGAATGGTTTAAGAAGGTTCATAAATTCCCGCTTATAGCGGTAAAAGAAACAGTGCGGCCGGTGCCGCTTCATTTTTTCTTTCAGTGCAATAATGAATTTTTCCCGGACATAAATACCCTAAAAACATCAAACTACCTTAAAGAAAGAATAACAGACAGACATGCACACCACCAATATCTTCAGGTAAGAACAAACCGGATGTCTACGCTTACGGAATATTTAAAAAAGAACAACGCTCTCCCCTGCCTGTATTTTTCCTTTTCGCGCAGGCGCTGCGAGGACCTGGCGCAAGAAGTTGCTTTCACCAATTTCCTTGCTCCGGATGAACAGGAAAAGATGATTGCTTTATTTAATGAGCTTGTAAAAAAATTTGATATTTCCTCCTCTCCCCACGTAAACTTTCTGTATCCTTTGATAAAAAGAGGCATTGCATACCATCACGCAGGGCTATTGCCGACGCTTAAAGAAATAATTGAACAACTTTTTACAACCGGGCTTATAAAACTTATTTTTACCACGGAAACTTTCGCTCTTGGAATAAATATGCCCGCGAGAACAGTTGTGTTTGACGCAATGTCTAAATTCTACGGAAGATACCACGGCTTTTTAAAAACACGCGATTTCTATCAGATGGCAGGCCGCGCAGGAAGGCGCGGTATTGATAAAGAAGGCAATGTTTTTATGAAAATAAACCCCTGTCATATAGATATTGCGTCGCTGAACGATATAATTTACGGCCGCTACGAACCTATTGAGAGCCAGCTTAATTCGTGCTACGCGACAATTTTAAATTTATACAAAATAATGGGAGAAAGAATTTTTGACATTTACCCGCAGTCGTTTCATTTTTTCCAGGCTGACTCATTTGAGAAAAAAGAAGTTTTAGGGCTTCTTAAAAGAAAGGTTTCCCTGCTTAAGAGCCTAAATTACATAATTGAAGGCGGCATAAGCTGGAAAGCGGATTTAGCTTCCAAGGTTTACAGTTTTGAACTTCAGATAGGAGAGCTTTTTGACACTGGATTTCTTGATTCGCTGGATGAAGCAAGCTTATTTATGGTAATAAACGCTCTCACTTATGAGCCTCGCAAAGGCGAAAGAAAACCGCATTTAAATAAAAGAGTTAAAAGGCTTAAAAACGAGTTAAACAGATTTACGGCAGGCGTGCACAAACAGGAAAGAAGTTTCAGGGTATATCCTTTAAGCAAAAAGTTTTATTTTCATTTGAATGAAGCTGCCCAAGCCTGGTTTGAAGGAGCGAGTTTTACAAAATTGAACAAACTTTGCGAAATAGACGAAGGAGAAATTGTCCGGTATTTTAGAATGAGCATACAGGTATTAAAAGAAATGCACTCTTCAAAAATAATAAGCGAAGGGCTTAAAAATAAAATGACTCATTGTTTAAACAGGGTAAACCGCGATGTGATAGACGCGGAAAAACAGCTGAGGCAGGAAATATGAAGAATATAAAACTTGTTTTATTCGTGCTTGGTTTAAATATTATTTTTGCGGACAACGTTTATGCTAAAGACGCTGAAACCGACAAAATAATGGATGAAACAGGGACAAAAATAAATCCGGAGGTTTTGTACAAAGATTACATTGACCAGGGATTGTATTTTTTTGAGCGCGGCATGCTTAATAGAGCGAAATATCTGTTTTACAACGCAAAAGAACTTATGCCGGATAAACCCGACAGCTACATAAATATGGCGGCAATAGCCATGAAGCGCAATAATTTCTCTCTGGCCGCAAAAATTCTTGAAAAATCGCTTAAACTCACCGACAACGCAAAACAAGATGCTATATTTTGCAATCTTGGTTCGTGCTATCAGAAATTAGAAAAATACGAAGAAGCTAAAAAATGCTACGAGAAAGCTATCTCTTTAAATCCGGAACTCGGCAACGCCTTATTCAATCTAGGCATGCTGGATTTAAAGGAAGGCAGGGAAGATACTGCGCTGATAAACATCCTTAAGGCAAGAGTGGTTTTCAGGGAACAGGACAACAAAGATGTTGTGCGCAGTTGCGATGAAACGCTCTTTTCAATAATAAAAAACCACAAGGATGACGCAAAGCTTGCGCAAATACTACTTACGCAAGGCTCAGCCTCTTTTGAAAATAAAAGGAACGAAGAAGCTATTGCGCTTTTAAAAATTAGCCTGCTG
>JAQTUC010000071.1 GCA_028710385.1 Candidatus Omnitrophota bacterium | reverse complement strand
TAGTCATTTGCCATTCCTTCAAGCTCAAAGGTAATGCCTTTTGCCAAAAATGCGCCGAAACTTTGCCCGGCAACTCCTTTAAATTTGCATTTTATAGTATCGTCATCAAGGCCGCTTTCGCCATGCTGCTTGACCACCTCTGCGCTTAACATTGCGCCTGTGGTCCTATCGGTATTTTGGATAGTCTGCTCAATTTCAATTGCTTTTGAATTCGTAATAGCATCTTTTGCAAGCTTAATAAGCTTTAAGTCTAAAACTTTATCAATCCCATGGTCCTGTTTGATTGTGCAATGCGTCTCAACTGAAGCAGGCATACTGGGTTTATATAAAATTTTAGAAAAATCTATATTCTTTGCTTTCCAGGGTAAAATTTCAGAATTAACTTCAAGTAAATCTGTTCTTCCAATCATCTCATCTATTTTGTGGATACCTAAGCTCGCCATTATTTCGCGAAGTTCCTGCGCCACAAAATTAAAATAATTTATAAGGTATTCCGGTTTTCCTCTGAAACGCTTCTCAAGTATTTCATCCTGCGTAGCAACTCCAACTGAACAGTTGTTAAGATGGCAATGCCTAAGCATAACACAGCCACATACAATTAAAGCAACTGTGCAAAAACCATATTCTTCAGCGCCTAACATCGCTGCAATTGCGATATCTCTTCCTGTTCTCATCTGTCCGTCTGTCTGCAAGCGCACGCGGGAACGCAAATCATTTAAGACAAGCGTCTGGTGCGTTTCAGAAAGCCCTAATTCCCAGGGAAGGCCTGCGTGCTTGATTGAGCTTAAAGGCGATGCTCCTGTTCCGCCGTCTCCTCCTGAGATTAAAATCATATCAGCGTGGCCCTTGGCAACACCTGCGGCAACAGTGCCAACGCCTATTTCAGAAACAAGTTTTACACTTATGCGCGCTTTTGGATTTATGTTCTTTAAGTCAAAAATTAGCTGCGCCAAATCTTCAATTGAATAAATATCATGATGCGGCGGCGGAGAAATTAAAGTTACACCGGGGGTTGTATAGCGCGTGCGCGCAATTATTGCGCTTACTTTATGCCCCGGAAGCTGTCCGCCTTCTCCGGGCTTTGCGCCTTGGGCAATTTTAATCTGCAGTTCATCAGCGTTAACCAGGTAATTTGCAGTTACGCCGAAACGGCCTGATGCAACCTGCTTAATGGCGCTTCTTAAGGATTCTCCGTTTGGCAGCTTATGAAATCTCGCAGGGTCTTCTCCGCCTTCACCGGTATTTGATTTTGCACCTATTTTATTCATAACAAGCGCGAGAGTCTCATGCATTGTGCGGCTTATTGAGCCAAAACTCATTGCACCGGTTACAAAGCGTTTAAAAATTTCCTCAGCAGGCTCAACTTCTTCAATGGGTATCGGGGTTCCTTTCTTTATTTTCAGCAAACTACGCAAAGTAGTTGGATTGTTTGACTGATCATTTATAAGTTTTGTAAATTCCTGATATTTTTTATAGTCATTTAAGCGCGTTGCATCCTGTATTGCCGCAATTGAAAGCGGATTCCAAAGATGGAATTCTCCGTCTTTGCGGTATTGATAAAGCCCGCCTGAAGATAAAATCGCGGGAGTTATTTCCCGTTCCGGAAAAGCTTCAGCGTGCCTCAGCAAAGTTTCTTTGGCGATTACATCAAAACCTATTCCGCCTATTCTTGAAACTGTTCCGGTAAAACAAGCTTCAATCACTTCTTCGCCTATACCTAAAGCTTCAAAAATCTGCGCGCCGCGGTAGCTTTGCAGCGTTGAAATGCCCATTTTGGAAAGAATTTTTAAGATACCGGTGTTAACTGCTTTTATGTAATTTATAAGCGCCTTATCAGTCTCAAGCTTAAGCTCTCCTTCCTTAACAAGCAGTTTAACTGCTTCATAGGCAAGATACGGGTTAATGCAATCAACGCCGTAACCGAACAAAAGCCCAAAGTGATGCACTTCGCGCGGCTCAGCGCTTTCAAGAATTATTGAAATCTGCGTGCGCAGAGATTTTTTAACCAGATGCTGATGCACTGCTCCAACTGCCAAAAGCGCAGGCAAAGAGGCGTTGTCCTTGTTAACGCCTCTGTCGCTTAGGACAATAAAAGAGTAGCCTTCTTTTATTGCGGCTTCAGCTTCTTTGCAGATTCTCTTTAACGCTTTCTTAAACCCCGTTAGAGAACTTGCTTTCTCGTTAGAATTTACTTTCTCTAACGGGGCAAGCTCTTTCGCATCAGAAGCTGCTCCGCCGGCGGCGAACAAAATGGATATTACTTTAGTTTTAAAACTATTTATGTTTATTTCTTTAATTTTTAAAAGCTCTGCATTGGTCAGTATCGGCTTTTTAACTCTTACTTTATGGCAATGGCTGGGTGTTTCATCCAGAATATTTTTTTCAGCGCCAAGATAGCTCTCAAGGCTCATTACTATTTCTTCGCGTATCGGGTCAATTGCCGGGTTTGTAACCTGCGCAAACAGCTGTTTAAAATAAGTATAAAGCATATGCGGTTTATTTGACAAAACCGCATGCGGAGCGTCATTACCCATTGAGCCAACCGGCTCTTTTCCTTCTTCAGCCATAGGCTTAATAAGCATTTTTAAATCTTCTCTACTGTAACCAAATGCCTTAAGCTGGCTGGTTAAATCCTGCAAAGCAGGTTCAGTTGCCTGTGGCTTAGTCAAATTATCAAGCTCAACCATATTTTCAGAAAGCCAGGCAGTATACGGCTTCTGCTTTGAAATATTTTCTTTTAAGGCCTCATCAGAAATTATCCTGCCTTCTTTTGTGTTTATAAAAAACATTTTTCCAGGTTCAAGCCTGCCTGAAATTAAAATATCCTCTGGCTTAATATCCAAAACGCCCATTTCTGAGGCCATAACCACAAAATCATTTTTGGTTACAATGTAGCGCGCAGGCCGAAGCCCGTTTCTGTCCAATACTGCGCCAACAGCTTCACCGTCAGTAAAGGCGATTGCGGCAGGGCCATCCCACGGCTCCATAAAACAAGTATGGTATTTATAAAAACTACTTAACTCCTCTTTCATTAATTTGTCCTGCTGCCAGGCAGAGGGAATAAGCATCATCATTGAATGCGCTATGCTTCTTCCTGAAAGCGTAAGCAGCTCAAACAAATTATCAAACATTGAAGAGTCGCTTCCACCGCTCATAATGATTGGCTTTAGCTTTTTTATGTCAGCGCCAAATGCTTTGCTTTTTAAAAGCCTTTCGCGCGCTTTCATCCAGTTAACATTTCCGCGAAGGGTGTTTATTTCTCCGTTGTGCGCCACAAACCTAAAAGGCTGCGCCAGATCCCAGGTTGGGAATGTGTTTGTGCTGTAACGCGAATGCACAACAGCTATTGCGCTTTTAAGGGATGTGTCTTTAAAATCAAGGAAGAAATCCTCAAGCTGTCCGGGCATTAAAAGCCCTTTATAGGAAAAGGTGCGGCTTGAAAGGTTTGTGACGTAGAAAAATGATTTTTGTTTTAAATTGGATGCGCGGATTTCATTTTCAATTCTTTTTCTGATTATGTAGAGCTTGCGCTCAAACACAAGCTCTTCTGGCTGCTCATTTTTCAACGTGTTACCTGTTACGTGCGACGTGTTACCTGTTACGCGTTTACCAATAAACACCTGTTCTATCTCAGGCTCTGTTTCGCGGGCAGATTTACCGATTGAAGAATTGTTTACAGGAACTTCTCGCCAGCCCAGAAAGGCCTGGCCTTCCTCAGCGATTATTTTGGCAAAAATATCTTTGCAGGTTTTACGTTCTTCTCTATCCCGGGGAAGAAAAACCAGTCCGGTGCCGTATTCTCCGGCATTTGGCAAATCTATTTTCTGCTGGCGGGCAGTATTAACAAAAAATTCGTGCGGAATTTGTATTAAAAGGCCTGCTCCGTCGCCTGTTTTTGGATCAGCTCCTGTTGCGCCGCGGTGAGAAAGCCTTCGCAAAACCTCAAGCGCCTGCTTAACTAAAATGTTTGTTTTCTGGCCCTTAATATTGCATAAAAAACCAACACCGCAGGAATCATGTTCGTACTGCGGATAATAAAGGCCTTGCTGTTTAGGAAAATTATTGTATTGCATAAATATTGTTTCACGTATCACGTAACAAGTATCACGTCTTTTTAAAAACGTGTTGCGTGTGACGTGCGGCGTGTGACACAATCCTTAATTAATAAACCTTCCATTGTTCTGCATTAATGCCTAGTTTCTTAATCTTTGACCTTAAAGTATTACGGTTTATGCCTAAAATTTTTGCTGCCTTAAGCTGGTTGCCGTCTGTGCGCGCCAGAATAGAAGAAATAAGATTTTTTTCCATCTCAGCTACTGTTAATTTATAAAGCTCTCCGCTGTTTCCCTTGTTAACGTAATTTCCCGAATCAGGTAAACCTCCTCCAAAGTCATTACGCTGCTGGCTCATTCTTTTTATGATTTTAACCAGCCCGCCGCTTTCCAATTCATCAACAAAAGCGTAGCCTGCTCCTGCCAAAGCGCCTGCAAGCAAATCGTAAATTCTTTTTTCTTCCTCAACTACTATCAGTGTTATCATTTGCTTTTCCCTCTCTAATTTAAGCAATCTGTGCGTAAAAAATTAGCACGCCAGAATAAAAAATAAGGTTAAGGGAAAACCCCTAACCTTATTTGATTTACTTATTTCAAAAAGAGCATTTCTCTGTATTTTGGCAAATCCCAGTGCTCATCAGAGATAACGCGCTCTAAATCGTCAACGTGGCGCCTTATGTGTTCCATTAAAGGCTTAAGCTCGCTAAAATACAGCTTGCCTTTTTCTTCGCTGTCAAGTTTGTTAGCTTTTTCAAGAAGCTTAATCAGCTCCTTAGTGTTTCTGCGGACGTAATAAATCTTGGAAATAACTTCCGACAGATGCTCTTTCTGGTCGTCAATTGCCTTCTTGTCAAATTTAACCTTGGCTGTTTTTGCAAAGTGTAAAATCTGAGCGAGGTTATCTTCAAGAAGCTTAGCGTATTCAAGGCTTGCAGGCACAACGCTCGCATTGACCATTTCATTTAAAGTGTTTGCCTCTATTTCAATAACCAAGGTGTAGGTGTGAACCCAGATGTGGTAACGCGCGATGATTTCTTCTTCGGTAAAGACTTTATACTTCTCAAACATCGCTATATTTTCTTTCTTTGTTAAGGCCTTAAGGGCTTCGCAGGTTGAAGCAATATTCGGGAGTCCTCTTTTCTTTGCTTCTTTAACCCACTCTTCTGAATAGTTATTCCCTTCAAAGCGTATCTTTTCGGTATCTTTCGCAACTTCAGCAACAACCTGTAACACTGCTTTTTTAAAATCTTTTGTGCCGGCTGATGCTTTCTTAATTTTATCCGCAACATAATCCAAACTTTCCGCAACTATTGTGTTCACAACAGCAATAGGAGTTGAAATATTCTGCGAAGAGCCTACCGCGCGGAATTCAAATTTGCATCCGGTAAAAGCAAAAGGCGAAGTGCGGTTTCTGTCAGTTGTGTCTTTGTTAAATTTTGGAAGCCTGCTTACGCCTAAATCCATTACTTTCTGGGAAACTTCTTTCTTAACGCCTTTTGTCAGACTGTCCAAAACCGCAGAAAGCTGCTCACCAAGAAAAACGCTGATGATTGCAGGCGGCGCTTCATTTGCTCCAAGGCGGTGTTCGTTTCCTGCCATGGCAATGCTTGCTCTGAGCATATCCGCGTGAACATAAACTGCGCGAAGCACTGCGACAAGCACAGCTAAAAACTGTAAATTATCTTCGGGAGTGTCTCCGGGATTAAGCAAATTGTTTCCGTTATTATCTGCCAGAGACCAGTTTAAATGTTTTCCGCTTCCGTTTATTCCTGCAAATGGCTTCTCGTGCAAAAGACAGACAAGGTTATGCCTTAAAGCCACCTTTTTCATTAAATCCATTAAGAGCTGGTTATGATCTGCCGCAATATTTGATTCTTCAAACATAGGAGCAAATTCATACTGGTGCGGAGCAACTTCGTTATGCCTGGTTACAACAGGAATACCTAGCTTATACGCTTCCTCTGCCACCTCATACATAAAGTTAAGCACTCTTTCTTTTATGGTTCCGAAATACTGATCTTCAAGCTGCTGGCCCTTCGGAGATGACGCGCCAACGAGGGTGCGGCCTGTCATAATTAAATCCTGGCGCAGGTTATAATAATTTTTATCAATAAGAAAATATTCCTGCTCAGGCCCGCAGGTAGAAAATACTTTCTTCATATTCTTATGGCCGAAAAGCTCAAGCAGCCTTAAAGCAGCCTTGCTTAAAGCCTCGTCAGAACGAAGCAAGGGAAGTTTTTTATCCAGCGCTTCTCCGTTATAGGAAATAAATATCGTTGGTATGCAGAGAGTTTTGCCGAGCTTGCTTTCAATGATAAAAGCCGGGCTTGAAGGGTCCCACGCAGTATAGCCGCGCGCTTCAAAAGTTGCGCGGATACCGCCTGAAGGAAAACTGCTTGCGTCAGGCTCGCCTTGGATTAATTTGTTTCCGGAAAATTTCTCAATTACTTTTCCCGGCCCTGTTATAGAAATAAAACTGTCATGCTTTTCTGCTGTTAAACCTGTCATGGGCTGGAACCAATGGGTGTAATATGTCGCGCCCTTAGCCATTGCCCAGTCTTTCATCGCGTTTGCTATCTCATTGGCTTGTTCAATAGTTATGGTTTTTCCTTCCGACATCCAAACCTTAAAAGCTTCAAAGGTTTCGTTTGAAATATGCTTTTGCATGGTTTCAACGCTAAAAGTATTTTCGCCGAAGTACGAAGAAACCTTTTCCGGTAGTTCAACCTTTTCTAAATCAATGCCTTTAATCTTAAATAATGCTTCCTGTCTTACTGCCATGACAAACCTCCTAAAATAAAAATAGCGTTCGCCAAGCCGTCTCCGGCCTAACGAACGCCTATGTTCGTATTCTATTTTACCTTGCTATTTTAGCTAAGGCTTAAATTTGCCTAATTTAGCACTACAACGTGCTTAAACTTATAGCACTCGCTACATATATACAAGTAACAAGCGTGCTTCTTTGGTAACCATTATTTTGGGCTTAAAATATGCTGTTTTTTACCCATCAGGCTTAACTTTTTAAGCTTTTTTGCCTTTAGCAGCATTTTCTTTTTACGGCTTACAGAAACCCCTAAAACTGAAGTGTGGTTCCAAACCTTTGCAATCGGGTCAAGAAAACTGGTTGAACTGTCATGCATAGCACCTCCTTCAATGAGCGCAGCATTTTTTTAAGCCACCCTGGCGAAGAAAAATATTGGCTTCATTTGACCTCCTTTTTCTAGAAAACATATATAGCTTCCATGGCTATTGTGTTCTGGTGATCTATGGCTGCGTCTTCCTTCGTGAACACATCCTTGTTTGACGCATCATAACGGTACTCAAGCCGGGTAATGATATTTTTAAAGGGCCTTATCTCTGCGGTAATTGTGTTTTCCCATAAATCCTGGCCTGCGCCTGAAACAACCCGTAAGCCGTCAGGGTCTGTAAAATATTCTGTTCTGTTTGAGAAACTCAGCCACTTGTTGACATCGTAGCGTATAT
>JAQTUC010000070.1 GCA_028710385.1 Candidatus Omnitrophota bacterium | reverse complement strand
CTGGATGTTGTTTTTTGTCCTATTATAGGTTCACTTACATTAGCCATTCTTCTGTCATCCCAGGTGCCATAACTTGTAATTTTATTCTTATCATGGGCTTTATGCAGGCCGTACCTGAAGGCTTCCATAAGCTCAAACTGGTCATTGTTAAGCTTGCATACATAAGTAACCACAAAACCTACAGCCATTAAAAGAAGGGGGCCTAAAATAGCTAACTCTACCATTGCCTGCGCTCTTTTATTAAATAGTTTTATCATGTTACTACCTTTTATGTTTTTGGTTGAATTCTTCTGTTATCCTCTTCTGCCTGGTGTTCAGGATTATCCTGGCTCGGAGGAGCGCTTGCCGCATCCTGCACGTGCAAGCTGGCAGCTCCTATTGACACAGGAGGCGGAGGCGCGGTTAACGTTGTATATGGTGCGTTTAAATTTGATATTATCGTAGTATCCCCTCCTACCTCTTCGTATCTATCCTGCGTAGAAGATTGCGATGTAAATTTTACTGTTTCCTGCCATATAAACGGCATAGGCTGCCTTACATGCTCATCAGCTTCGCTTTTTATAAACGCCTGAAAATTGCGCTTAAGAACCGCGTTTAAGCCCATTATAGCGGCAATAACTATAAATATTAAAACGCTGTATTCAATTAACGTACTTGCTCTTTTCATTTTACTTTTTTCATTTAAATACAATTATTCATCTATATTAACACTTTCGGAATTAACATGCTCGTTTACAACTCGTTCAGCATTTCCGTCTATGCCGGTGCCCGGATCATTTTCTTGGCCCTCTACTGGTGGTGTATTATTGTGCCAGGTGGCATTATTATTTATCTGGGAGTTAACTGTCGCTATGCCCGGGTCCAGGTCAGAACCATACACGCTATTAACCATGTTAACATCGTCACCGTCAATTAAACTGTTATATGTCAGATTTTCCGCAGGCAAATCTGACGCCGCTGTCGTTCCTGTTATTCTGGAAACCTGGCTCCTTTGCATTGTGCCCGTGGCTACGTTAAAACCTTTCCTGCCCTCATATTCAAACCCGCTGGTTCCTATACGGGTGGTGCTGGTTCCGGTATACCATTTTCCCGGACTGTATTGCTGCTGTCCGCCTAATTTTTCTCCGCCTAGGTTATCAACGTTTTGCTTAAGCAAACCCTGCACGCTTCTGCCGAAATAATATTGCATAATGATAAGCGCGCTTATGCCTACAGCAATAAGCAAAGAATATTCAAGAAACGACTGCGCTGATTTTACGCTATATTTTAGGTATTTCATGCTTTATTTTTTTACACACCAACAAAATTACTTAGCCGGCAAAGGCTCAAGTTCTTTGTTTGAATTAAACCTGAATGAGCCGTTAGAGTTAGATACATTAACCGGGCCAGGAAACATCCACTCAGTAGTTGAAATGTTAGATTCAAAATGCTCATGCAACTTGGTTTCTCCAACCGCATACTGCTCTGCCAACTGGTCTCCTGCCAGTTTTATTTTGCCTTGCATGCTGCGCTTTATATAGACCTGCATGGTAAGCACAACACCTATCAGGGCTGCTATAAGCAGACAATACTGTAGCGTAGCTTGCGCTTTCCTATAGGTATTCATAATAATATTATACACTTCTTCTGCAAAAATGCCTGATGAAACGCTAAATTAAACTCCACCGCCTACTGTCCCACTAGGTTTTGTCGGCCACTTTTCGCTTTCAAGGGATTTTATGTTCTGCGTTACATTCTGCGACTGGCTCATGCCGCCTATATTAACCACAGTCTGCGTATCAAAGCCCTTTGTTGTTGATTCGGTCATGTTTCCGGTTAACTGCGAGAACATATTCTCCTGTCTGTAGGTCTGGCCCGGTGAATATTGTTCGCCTATTTCATCGGCTGACGCACGTAATCTTCCCTGCACACTTCTTTTTAAGTAATTCTGCATTGTAAGGAGCCCGCCTACTACAACGCTTATAAGAAGTGCGTATTCCAATGTGCTTTGCGCTTGTCTAAGTTTTGTTAACACTTTAGCACCTCCCTTTAAGTTATTTGTTTTCATTTGACTTCCAGGTAACTGTACTCTGGTCTGTTGTCTGTATCCAGGCATCGTTAGAATTGCCGTCAAGCATATTTTCTGTTTTTACGCGATTCTGTGTTTGCGTCAAAGTTGTTTTTGTGCCTGTTGTAGGTTCGTATTCCTGGTTGTTTGAAAGTGCCATTGCTGCATCGTGAATTCTTGCCTGAATAGCGCGCTTTACTTCGGTTTGTATGCCCATTGCTGCGGCAACTACAAGCGAAAGCAATATCGCGTATTCTGCTGTAGATTGCGCTTTTCTTAATTTACTTAACATTTTGTTTACACCCCCTTTAGCTTATTTGCCTACGTTAGTACGGAAACTTGTAGCTGAGTCAGTAATGGTCCCTGAGGCTTCATTAAACATTTTGTCTACTGCCTTCGTTACAACACCGTTTTGGCCGGTGGCTGCGACTACTGCTGCTACTATCGCCGAAAGAACCAGGATGTATTCAAGTATACTTTGAGCCTTTCTCACTACCATTTAAATTCACCTCCCCCTGTTTATCTTACGCCGTTTACCACATGATAAAGATCAGCCCACACATGAGCAAACCGTGCATTAACAGATTTCATAACATACCCTGACATTGCTATCAAAGCAAAAATAACAATAGCGATTAATGCTGAATAATCAAGGAAACTTTGAGCTTTTCTCTTAATTATAAAATTTATGTTGCTCATAATCACTATTACCTCGTCGTTATGGTATTTCCTGTACGATTTACATTTCCGTTGTCCGGATTATTGTTAACCCACTCATTATAGTTATATCCGCCGTTATAATTCGGCCCATTGTAAGCATCTGTATTGTTGGGATTGGTTGTGATGTCACGCGCCGGCGTATAATAAGGTTCCCTGGTCACGGTATTGGGCGCGCTTGGGCTATTTAAAATACTTGAGGCGTCCTGTTGCGTAGAATTTAAGCTGTTTTGCAAGCCCAAGCTATTTTGCACTCCGGTATTAAAACCTATTGTATTTATCACTATAACAATAATAATAGCCGATAAAACAATCAAGTATTCTAAAATACTTTGCGTCTTTTTGATCGGAGTTTTTTTAGCTTCGGCCATCATAATTTTCTCCTTATATCTGCCCTGAGCCTCTGGTAGATTCATTCAGCTCCTGGTTTAAATGCCTCTGCCTTATTTCCAGTATTCGTGAAACATAAATACTCATTCCTGATACCGCCGCTGAAACAATCAGAATAAGCAATACGTATTCAATTATGCTCTGGCCCCTTATTTTAGTCTTCAGTAGGATATTTATCACGCATCTCCCTTATTTTTGCATCTAATTCCGGGTCATTTGGTACAGGCAAATTGTTTGCGTCCGGATTATTGACAAAACTGCTTGGCACTTCATTGTTAAATTTAGACTGCGACTCATCCCAGGTAGTAGGCCAAGCATATTCGCTGTTTGAAACTCCGTCGTTAAGGATGTTACCATCAAGGGTGGCGGGATTACGATAAGTTGCCACCTGGCCCCTGTAACTTAAAGCGGAATTCTGGACAAATAAAGCAAATCCTGCCATGGATACTCCTGCAAAAACCGCGGTTACGCAGATATATTCAATTATGGATTGCGCAACTTTGAATTTTTTGTTTTCCATGCTTTTCCTCCCTGTCTGCCGGCAACACGGGCAAAATAAAAAGCCGGACTGCCGACTCGTTTAGAGACGTTCGGCAGCCCGGCTGTCCTAAAAAAACAGGAAATCAAAAACTAAAATTGGACCCGTGGCTTTGCGCATCCCGACTTTGCGCCGGGACTTGCCTTTTCGTCGCCTCCTTTACCACACAAGTATACCATATTTACGCTCAAAAATACAAGCCAGCTTTGATTATTTTTGAAACCGCTTACAGCAGAAAATAGCAATAAATACAAGCATTTCAAAGGCTGTTTTTGACCGATATTAAAGTAATATATCAATCGCGCAACCGGCAAAATAAAATTTTCTAACTGTTTGGCGGGGGTTTTTTTGATTTAAACCAGAAATACTCTTTTATCGCCTATATAAAGACAGGCGTTATTGACCTCTTTCTTTGTTTCCAGGGGCAGGTTTTTTATTACTATCTTACAAAAATTCTTACCCGCCGTATATCGGCCGGCATTACCTTTAAAATCCGGCTCCTTAAACTGCTCCTTAAAAATCGCAGCGAGAATGTCTGCAATTTGCCTGTAATCTTCTTCTTTTTCAAAATTCAAAATATCGGGTATGTGCCTTATAAGGTTTCTTTTTTGCCCCTTATCCAGAAAAAAGTTTTCTATCCTCTTCATATCGCTTAAGAATGATTTTTCCATATACGGCCAGATAAACATATATTTTTCAATAAGGTAATTTAGATTTGTTTTTTTATCGGTTAAAACCGCCCAGTTCGGCAGCATCTTTTCTCTGGTTTTTATAAGGATATTGTTTAATATAACAGCTTGGGGGCCTTTTAGTTGCGAAAACCTTGTAAGCATAGGCATATAAAGAATCTCCCCTTCGCTAAGCGAAAATCTTTTAAATCTTTTTTCTTTCTCCAAGAACGAAGCGCCTTTGCTTAGTATCCTTGGGTAATAGCCTATTGCAAAAGCCGGGCTGGACAGGCTGCATTCTATTTTTTCAATTAATTTCCCTTTCTCATCAAGAAGTTCCAGCCTTTCTATACCGGAAGATATGCCGTCTATGAATTTTATAGTAAGCGCTGAAAGATAATCAAAACTTTTTGTGTAGCCTATAATAACTGTTTTATCTTTTATGAATTTTTTAAGCCTTTCTCTTACGTAATGTAAAGGCATAAAAAAATCATCAATATTACAGGCTCCGTCCCAGAGTGTAGTTAATTTTGCATCGCAAAATCCGGTTGAATTGTTTTGAAAATAAAATTTTATCGTTGAAACAAGTTTTATCCTCTCTTTTACTTCTCCAAGGCTTATGGAAGGCTTATAGTCTGTTGTCTGAGAGGAAAAATATTTTACGTTTCTGGCGGGATAAGAAAACAACTCTGAAAGCTTTAAGAAACCGGGCCGTTTTTGATTTTCTTCTATTTTGCCGCCTATGTAAGCAGAGAAGCTAAACATCATTAAAAACTTCTTTAGGGCTTGCGCGGACAGGTTTGAGAAATATGCGTGCAGCTCATCTTTCAAAATATCATAAAGGCCTATCTGGGAATCCACTGCTTTTAAAAGCAGCAGCCCGCAATCCTGTATTGTTTTACCCTGGTAAAAAGTAATGTGTTTTTTTCTGCCGCGGGCAAGGCTTACGCCTTTTGATCTTAACGCAACAGAGACAGCGCTTTTTGAAACATCAATTTTGTGTTTTTCCTTGAGGAGCTTTGAAATATCTCTTACGCCGAGATGAGGATTTTTTTTGGCTTCGCGTAAAATAATGTTTTTAAGGCCGGCTTTCATTTATTTGGTATGGGATAATTGATATTCGTATAACACTCTGGCGGGCAATGGCTTAGGGCATTTCCGAGAAAATCTTCTCATCAAGAAGCCCCAACCTGTTAAATTCCGCAAAGAAGCGGGGATACATTCTCATTACTGTCCTGAATTTTCCTTTTATTCTTCCATCCGGCGTTCTTCCTTCTCTTCTAAAGATAAACAAATCCTGAAGAGCCACTTCTCCGCGTTCAACTCCGCGCGCCTCTGATATGTGGGTTATCCGCCTTACGCCGTCAGGAAAACGCTCCTGCTGTACTATTACGTGAAGAGTATTACCTATCATTCTTCTTATTTCTTCAATCGGAAGTTTTATGCCTGAGGAAAGAATAAGCGTTTCCATACGGCTGGTAACTTCGTGCGGGCTGTTTGCGTGAATAACAGCGAGGGTCCCACGATGGCCTGTTGACATTGCCTGTATCATATCAAGCGCTTCCGGGCCTCTTACTTCACCGACTATAATTCTGTCCGGCCTCATACGAAGCGCGTTTCTTATTAAATCGCGAAGCGTTACTTCCCCTTTTCCGTCTTTATCCGGTGCACGCGTTTCCATAGGTACAAGGTTTTCCTGATGCAGTATCAATTCCGCGGTATCCTCAATGGTCACAACGCGTTCCTGCTCAGGAATATGGTATGAAAGCATTTCCATTGTTGTGGTTTTTCCGCTTCCTGTTGCGCCTGAAAAAAGCACATTTACTTTTCCGTGTATGCAGGCAATTAAAAAATCCGCCATCTTCTTATTCATAGTGCCTTCTTTCATAAGGTCATCCAGGCTGTGAAGGTTGCGGTTAAACTTTCTTATTGTTATTGCGGTGCCCACCCTTGCAAGCGGATAGGTTATAAGATTCATACGTGAACCATCCGGAAGGGCAACGTCACCGAAGGGATTATAGTAGGATATAGGTTTTCCGGCTTTTGCGTAAAACTCTTCTATGATATCGTTTATATCTTCTTCGGTAAAGGTTAACTCAATCTTGCTCTTAACACCTCCTATTTCAAGAAAGGTATCCTTGGACCCGTTTATCATAATTTCGGTAATTTTAGGGTCCTTAAGCAATTGCCTGATTTTATCTGCGCCTAATCCCATAGTTTAATCTTTAGGAACAAATATTTCCCTTGATAAATCAACGCCTCTTGCCCTTATTTCATCATAGAAAGTAGGTATGTAGCCAAGCGGCGTAAAATAACCTATGACGTTACCGTCCTGGTCAACGCCGGTCTGCCTGTATACGAATATATCCTGCAAATTAACGTGGGTTTCATCAAGCATTCCGACAACTTCGGTAATTCCGGTAACTTTTCTGGAACCGTCAGATAAGCGCGCAGTCTGGACTATAACGTGGATAGCTGATGCAACCTGCTCTCTGATGGCACGTATAGGCAATTCTACTCCTGCCATAAGAATCATACTATCAAGCCTTATTAAAACGTCATGAGTTGAGTTGGCGTGAATTGTAGACATTGAGCCGTCGTGGCCTGTATTCATAGCCTGAAGCATGTCCAAAACTTCCCTTCCTCTTACTTCACCGACGAGTATTCTGTCCGGCCTCATACGGAGGGTATTCCTGAATAAATCTCTTATTGTAATTTCTCCTTTGCCTTCAATGTTCGGCGGGCGGGCTTCAAGCCTTATCCAGTGCGTCTGGCTAAGTTTAAGTTCTGCGGAGTCTTCAATTGTAACAATACGTTCACGCTCCGGAATACAAGCTGAAAGTATGTTTAAAAACGTTGTTTTTCCGGAACCTGTTCCGCCTGAGACCAGTATATTTTTCCTTGATTTAACCGCAGCCTCAAGAAAAAGCGCCATATCAGGAGTTAAGCTTGCAAACCTGTTTATTAAATCGTCTATCGTCCAGCGCTGACGGGCAAATTTTCTGATTGTAAGTGTGGGCCCTGTTAAAGATAAAGGCGCAATGATTGCGTTAACACGCGAGCCATCAGGAAGGCGGGCATCCACATAAGGAACGCTTTCATCAATACGCCTGCCAAGAGGCGCTAATATTCTTTCAATTACTATGCGCACCTGCTCGTTACTGGTAAATTTCTTGCT
>JAQTUC010000069.1 GCA_028710385.1 Candidatus Omnitrophota bacterium | reverse complement strand
TTTAGGTACCGGTATGGCAGGCATGGCTGCGCTTGGAGCCTGGAAGAAAAATTTTATCCAGAATAAGCCGGCGCAATTTATGCTCGTTGTTTTTGTGGCAGCGCCTCTTACACAAACCGTTTACGGAATGATTGTAATGAGACAGTTAATGGAAATAGCCAACAAGGGTCAGTATTTATGGAGCATAGGTGCTTTTTCCGGCCTCGCTATAGGCTTATCTGCATTTTGGCAGGGTAAATGCGCGGCAGTTGCCTGCGACGCTATGGGTGAGACAGGCAAAGGCTTTGGAAATTTTCTTGTTGTTTTGGGAATGACTGAAACAGTTGCGCTTTTGGTTATGGCTTTTACCCTTATGCTTTTAGGTATTATTGTTCCTGTATAATGTTATTTTAGATTTGGGCGGTTGGCGCAGCGGAAGCGCATCTCGTTTACACCGAGGGGGTCGTGGGTTCAAATCCTACACCGCCCATTTTAAAGTAACACGTAACAAGTCGCACGTATCACGTTTAAAGACGTGTTACCTGATACGTGTGGCGTGATACCTTTTAATAACTATGGACTTACAAACACTCAGACATTCTTGTTCGCACATTATGGCTTCTGCGGTAAAGAAAGTTTATCCGCAGGCAAAATTGGGCATTGGCCCGGCTATTGAAAACGGCTTTTACTACGATTTTGAAATTCCCGGCGGAATAAAAGAGGAAGACCTCGGCCGCATTGAGCAATTAATGCGCGAAGAAATAAATAAAAAGCTTCCCTTTATCCACGAAGAATGGGAAAGCGAAAAAGCAATTGAGTTTTTTAAATCAAAAAATGAAGACTTTAAAGTTGAACTTATAAAGGACCTCGCCCAGCCAAAAGTTTCCATATACAAACAGGGCGATTTTGTTGATTTATGCCGCGGCCCGCATATTGAGTCAACTAAAGAAGCAAAATACTTTAAGCTGCTTTCAACTTCAGGCGCTTACTGGAAAGGCATAGATACAAATCCGCAGCTGGTGCGTATTTACGGAACTGTTTTCTTTACAAAAGAAGAGCTGGAAAGCTATCTTAAGCTTCTTGAAGAAGCAAAACTAAGAGACCACAGAACGCTTGGCAGAGAGCTTGGGCTTTTTGAATTGTTTTATAACGAAGCCGGCGCCGGCCTTGTTTTTTATCTGCCGGATGGCGCGCGTTTAAAAAGATTAATTGAAGACTGGGAAATAAAAGAGCATTACAAACGCGGATATAAAATGGTGCAGACTCCGCATATAATGGATAAGCATTTATGGGAAAAAAGCGGACACCTTGGCTACTACCGGGATTATATGTATCCTGTAACCAAAGAAAACCAGGAATTCATTTTAAAACCGATGAACTGCCCCGGCCACATATTAATTTATAAAGCCGCTCTTCGCAGCTGGAGAGAATTGCCGCTTCGGATGTTTGAACTTGGCACGGTTTACCGTTATGAGAAAAGCGGAGTGTTGCACGGTTTGCTTCGGGTTCGCGGCTTTACTCAGGATGACGCTCACATATTCTGTGCGCCGAAAGATTTATATTCTGAAATAGAAGGCGTTTTGGATTTTGTAAAGGACGCTATGAATAAGTTCGGATTTACCGGTTTCACCGCTGAGCTTAGCACAAGGCCTGAAAAATTTATCGGAGAAAAAGAAAACTGGGATATGGCAGAGCATATACTTGAAGGCATGCTTAAAAAGAAAAATTTTAACTATAAAATCAATCCCGGCGACGGCGCTTTTTACGGCCCCAAAATAGATATAAAACTTAAAGACGCTTTAAACAGGGAATGGCAGTGCGCAACCGTGCAGCTTGATTACGCAATTCCGGAAAGATTTGATTTAACTTATCGCGCAGCAGACGGTAAAGATACGCGCGTTGTTATGATACACCGCGTAATACTTGGGAGCTTAGAGAGATTTATTGCAACCCTTATTGAGCATTACGCGGGTAAATTCCCTCTCTGGCTTTCACCGACGCAGGTAAGCGTTTTAAACATTACCCAGGACACGGAAGAATACGCTCAAAAAATAAAAGAAATTCTGGAAAAAGAAAATTTCCGCGTTGAAGCTGATTTGCGCAATGAAACTTTACAGAGAAAAATCAGGGAAAAAGAAATGCGGAAAATCCCTTATATGGTTATAGTCGGCAAGAAAGAGCTTGAGCTTAAACAGGTTTCTGTAAGAGCGAGAGGAATGCAGAATATGGGTAATATGGATTTGGAAGGGTTGCTGGCGCTTTTAAAAAAAGAGTCAGCTTGTTAATATATTGGTAACGGCAAGAGCCGTTTAAGAAGGAGGTTACAAAGGGTGAGGTATATAAGAGTTAACGAAAAGATATTCGCAAAAACGTTAAGAATCATCGGGCCGCAGGGAGAACAGCTTGGAATTTTCCCGCGCGAACTTGCGTTAAAAAAAGCTGATGAAGCAGAGCTTGACCTGGTTGAGGTGGCTCCGGCAGCGAATCCGCCGGTTTGCCGCATAATGGATTTTTCAAAGTACCGCTATGAACAGGAAAAGCGCGAAAGAGAAGTAAAAAAGCACCAGAAGCAGGCGCAGCTTAAGGAGATACGCATAAGCCCGAGAATAGATATGCACGATTACGAAATAAAATTAAAACACGTAAAAGAGTTTCTTGAAAAGGGGCATAAGGTAAGAATAAGAATGCTATTTCGCGGCAGAGAGCTTGCCCATAAAGATTTAGGCAACCGCGTTATCGGGAAACTCGTTCAGGATATAGATAAATTAGGCAAAGTAGATAAAGAGCCCATAATGCTTGGAAAAGCATTGGTAATGGTTCTTGGGCCCAAATAAGATGTAGCACGTTCCATGTATCACGTAACACGTCTTTTAAAACGTGCTACCTGTTACCTGTGACGTGGTACTATAACGACAAAGGAGTAAAAATGCCGAAGTTAAAAACAAAAAAAGCATTCGCAAAAAGATTAAAGGTTACAAAAAACAAGAAGGTGCTTCGTTCAAAAGGCAGCCGCCGGCATCTTTTAAGCGGCAGAGCGGAAAAAAGGAAAAGACTGCTGCGTAAAAAAGCGCTTGTCCAGGTTGTGGACAAAATGGCGGTAAAAAGGGCATTACCGTACTCATTTTAGTTGCAAGACGAGAATGCTGTTTTAAAATTATAAATTACAAACAAATCACAACACCAAAATCACAATAAACAAACATCCTTTTGTGGTTTTGAAATTGTTTATTGTATATTGTTTGTAATTTGTCTAATGTGTATTGTGATTTAAATCTGTGTAAATAAGGAGGAACAAATGCGAGTAAAACAACAGCCAGCTTCCCGCGCACGAAAGAAAAAAGTCCTTCAAATGGCAAAGGGCTATTGGGGTAGGCGTTCTAAAAACTACCGCCGCGCGATTGAAACAGTGCGCCGCGCGCTAGTTTACTCTTACAGGGACAGACGCGCCAGAAGGCGGGAATTCCGCAATCTCTGGATTACGCGTATAAATGCCGCGGTAAGAGAGAAAGGGATTACCTACAATGATTTTATGCATGATTTGCAGAAAAAGAATGTTCTTCTTTCAAGAGACATTCTTGCAAAAATTGCAGCTGAATATCCCGCTATTTTTGATAAGATAGTTGAGGAAGTAAAAAAGTAATTGTAGTTTACGGTTAACAGTGTACAGCTTACAGCAGGGGAATGAAAGACAAAAAATTTTTTACTGTACACTGTAAACAGTAAACTGTTAACTTTCCGAACGGAGCGAGGAAAATATGTACGTAATCATAACAGGTTGCGGACGAGTTGGTTCAGAACTTGCCAGGCTTCTTTCCAATGAAGGGCATAATGTTGTCGTAATTGACAAAAACCCTTCTTCTTTTGACCGTTTGGGAGGAGCGTTTAACGGTATTACTCTGGTTGGAAACGGTTTTGACCAGGAACTTCTTAAAAGCGCAGGAATTGAAAAAGCGGATGCCTTTTGCTCAGTTACAAACGGAGACAATACAAATCTTATTTCCGCCCAGGTTGCAAAAAAAATATTCAACGTGCCTAAGGTTATCGCGCGTGTTTATGACCCGCAGCGCGCTCACATATATGCTGCGCTCGGCATGGATATAATAAGCGGAACCATACTTTTTGCAGCAATGCTTCGCGACAAAATCATTGAAAGCCATTTCTCAAGCTATCTCATTGAAACAAAAGAATTGGGTGTTATTGAAATAGACCCGAAAAAAAGCCTTATCGGCAAACCGACAACAAGTTTAAATGTACCCGGTGAATTTATAGTGGTTGCGGTGCGCCGCATGGACGGCGTTATAATTCCTGATGAAAAAACAACCATTGCGGAAGACGATATCCTGATGGGTTTGGTCAAAGTCAAAGCCCTTACCAAAATAAAGGAAAGGTTCAGTTTGTAATAAGAGGTATCACGTCGCGCGTAACACGTATCACGTCTTTTAAAACGTGTTACCTGTTACGTGATACGTGTTACTTTAGAATAGCTAACAAAACTATGAATATTATAATTGTCGGCGCAGGAAAAGTAGGGTATTATCTGGCAAAAAGGCTTAACCAGAATAAGCACACAGTCAGTATTATTGAAAAAGACAGAATTATCTGCGATGAAATAGCCAAGCAGCTTGATATCCTGGTTATTAACGGGGATGGCTGCGAGCCGAATATTTTAGAACAGGCAGGCGTAGCGCGCGCAGATGTTTTGGCTGCGGTAACAGGAGATGACGAGGACAATCTTATAATCTGCCAGGTCGCCAAGGAAAAATTTGAAGTGCATAGGACTGTAGGCAGGGTGAATAATCCCGACAACGAAAAAACATTTTCAGAGCTTGGAATTGATGTTCCTGTTGATGACACAAAGATAATTGCGAAAATAATTGAAGAAGAAGCTTCGTACTCGGATTTTGTAAACCTCTTAAGCTTTAAGCGCGGAAAGCTCGCAATTGTGCGCGTAGACCTTCCGGAAGATTCCCCTGTTATAGGAAAATTTATACATGAAATTACCTGGCCGGAAAATTCAACTCTTGTTTCTATCCTTCGGGCGGAAGAAGTGATTATACCTAAAGGAGATACGCAGCTTAAGCCCGGAGACGATATAATTGCCTTAACGCTTATCGGCAACGAGCCATCGCTTTTAAGTCTTTTGGTGGGTAAATTATAAAAGCAACTTTGTCCGCCCGTCCTTAAACAGTCGTAGTAAAAAATGCTTAAAAAAATAAATATAACTAAGAAAATTATCCTTAATGCCGTCCAGGGTATTTCTGTCGAAATGCTTTATGCGCTGGCAATTATGGCATCGGCTTTTCTGATTTGCCTTTTAATTATTCTATAAAATGGTCTTAAAACCGCATTTAGAAGATTTCAAAATAATCGGCTACTATCTTGGTAAAATCATAATAGGCATCGGACTTTTTATGCTGATACCGCTTTTCGTTGCATTGGGCTTTAGAGAAATAGCCCCCACTTTTGATTTTCTTATCGGCATAGGAATATCATTTTTCCTCGGATTTGTACTTACCAAAATATGTTTTACCGACAAAGATTTAAACTGGATGCAGGGAATGATTATTGTTTCTCTTTCCTGGCTGGTTGCAACAATAATAGGGTCAATACCATTATATTTAAGCGGGCATTTTAAATCATATCTTGACGCTTGCTTTGAAAGCATGTCTGGCTTTGCTACGACCGGCTTAACGCTAGTTCAGGATTTAGACCATTTATCTTACACCCATAATCTTTGGAGGCATTTAGTCCCATTTCTTGGCGGCCAAGGCATCGCAATAGTAGCGCTTTCGCTTTTTGTCTCCGGTTCTTCCGGAGCTTTTAAAATGTATGTAGGCGAAGCCCGCGAAGAAAAAATTTTGCCCAATGTCATACATACGGCACGTTTCATCTGGGTTATAAGTATAATTTATCTTTTAATCGGAACAATTTCCCTGGGAATTACCGGTATTTTAATAGGGATGAAGCCGCAAAATGCTTTTTTCCATGGCGTATGTATTTTTATGGCTGGTTTTGACACCGCAGGATTTGCCCCCCAATCGCAAAACCTATTGTATTATCATAGTTTCCCTTTTGAGATAGTTACTATTTTTATTATGATTGTCGGCACGTTGAATTTTAACCTGCACTATCATCTTTGGAACGGAAACTATAAAGAAATTTTTAAAAATATAGAAACGAGGACGCTATTGTCAAGCTCTACTCTTATTTTTTTCATAGTCGCTCTTGGCCTAAAACAATTGAATGTTTATCCCGGATTGGTTATGTTTTTCAGAAAAGGTTTTTTTCAGTTTATTTCCGGACATTCTACAACCGGTTTTCAAACAATTTATGCCCAGCAATTCATTAAAGACTGGGGCGCGCTTGCGCTTGGCGGGATAATTTGCGCAATGGCCTTGGGTGGATGCGCTTGTTCTACCGCAGGCGGCATAAAGATGTTACGTCTTGGAATAATACTTAAAGCCCTTAAAGAAGACATAAGGAGGATAATGCTTCCGGAAAAAGCCATGGTTGTCCAAAGATTTCATCATATAAAAAATGTTTTTCTGGACAATAAACAAGTGAGATCAGCTTTATTGATTACTTTATGTTATCTGGCCCTCTATTTTACAGGCGCACTAATTGGCATGTTTTGCGGTTACCCATTCCTGGAATCTTTGTTTGAATCAACCTCTGCTGCGGCCAACATAGGCTTTTCTTGCGGCATTACAGATGTTAGCATGCCAGCAATTTTGAAAATTACATATATGATACAAATGTGGGCAGGCCGCCTTGAATTTATGTCCATATTTACGCTGTTGGGATTTATCGTGGCAGCGGTAAAGGGGAAATGATGGAAAAATCAAATATCAAAAATCAAATATCAAAATTAAGGATTAAAAATCAAAATCATATTAATAATTTTGATTTTCGGTTTGTCATTTTGGTTTTTGCGTTTTGCATTTTGAGTTTTTCCTGCTTCGCTGAGCCGGTTTCCAGCTCCGACTTAATCAATAACGCAAAACAATATGACGGCAAAGAAATAACTTATAAAGGAGAAGTTATCGGCGATATAATGGCAAGAGGCAAGTTTGCCTGGATAAATGTAAATGATACGAAGAATGCCATAGGCGTGTGGGCTGCGTCAGAATTGGTTAAAGGAATTTCCACAACCGGAAGTTATACCGCAAACGGAGACATTGTTGAGGTAAAGGGAAAATTTAACCGCGCCTGCATTGAACATGGAGGAGACCTGGATATACACGCAGAAAGCCTTGTAATTGTTCAAAAAGGCGAAAAAAGGGAAGAAATAATTTCCCACCGCAAAATCATAACGGCAATCGCGTTTCTCATAATTTGTTTGACATTAACCATTATTTATTTTATAAGATTAGGTTATGGTAGGTAGACACGAATATCCACGAATAAAAAACGAATTGCCACGAATGGAGGAAGGTTTATTCGTGTTAATTCGTCTCCAAATTCGTGGTAATTTGTGCATATAAAAAAGTTTTATAATGGAAACAGAAGTTAAAAAACTGGAAGAGGAATTTAACAGGGATTTATCCGTCGCAAAGAGCTCTGCGGATATTGAGGCGCTTCGGATAAAATACCTTGGAAGAAAAGCCGAAATAAACAGGCTTTTTTCCATGGTGCCTTCTTTAAGTAAAGAAGAAAAAGGCATCTGGGGAAGGAATTTAAATATTCTTAAGAACAAAATATCCCAGACGCTTGAGGAAAAACTTAAAGGCGTAGGTGCAGGGGAAGAAAAAATAGATTTAACTTATCCTGCCAGAGAAATTCAAAAAGGCAGCCGCCATATTTTAAGCGCGGTTAGCGAAGAAATCTGCTCTGTTTTTGAAAAACTCGGGTTTACCGTGGTTGAAGGAACAGAGATAGAAGATGAATGGCACAATTTTAGCGCATTAAATATACC
>JAQTUC010000068.1 GCA_028710385.1 Candidatus Omnitrophota bacterium | reverse complement strand
ATAGAATTTTACAATTAATGAATAGAGGCCTCACTAAAAAGCAGATAGCCGCGCTTGTTGAAAAAATAAGAAAAAATATCAAGGGTTGCGTCATAAGAACGTCTGTCATGGCCGGATTTCCTACGGAAACAGTTGATGAATTTAAGGAGCTTTTAAGCTTTTTAAAAGAAACAAGATTCCAGCGCCTGGGCGCGTTTACTTATTCAAGAGAAGAGAACACCCCGGCTTTTAAATTAGAGCCACAGGTCAACAACAGGGATAAATCGCGCCGTTTCAGGGAAATTATGAGCCTGCAGCAGGCAATATCCTGCGATACTAACAAGCAGTTTATCGGAAAGGAAATTGATGTTTTAGTTGAAGAAAAAGATAACGACGTCTTTATAGGAAGGACGCAGTTTGATGCATACGAAGTTGACGGTGTTGTGTTTCTTAAGAAAAAAGGCTTAAAGACGGGTAATTTTTATAAAGCAAAAATAGTAGACAGTTACGATTATGATTTGGTCGGAATATAAAAAGTTTACAGTGAACAGTGTACAGTATAAAACAGTACACTGTAAACCGGTAACTGTAAACTACCGAGCGAAGCGAGGTTGAATGAATATCGCAAATTACCTTACATTCTTAAGAATTATTCTTGCTTTTTTCTGCATAGGTTTTATTCTGCATAATGATTTCAATTCTATCCTTATCGCTTTTATTATTTTTATTGTTGCTTCCCTCACTGATTTGCTTGACGGTATATTTGCAAGGCGCCACAACCTGATATCGGACCTCGGTAAATTACTTGACCCCATAGCCGATAAAATACTTATTATAGGCGTTTTCCTGGCATTCCTGCAGCTTAAGATAGTGGTAAATGCCTGGATGGTTGCAGTTATAATGCTTCGCGAATTTATAATTACCGGCCTTCGGCTTTATGTTTTAAAATCAGGGGAAGTTCTTGAAGCCAAACGCTGGGGGAAACATAAAACAGCATCTCAGATTGTAGGAATAGTTGTCATTTTTATTGCGCTGCTGCTTTTTATGAAATATCCGCAGAATAATATCGTTATTTTTGTCTATGAAAAAGTTACGCATATAATTATGTGGTACGTTGTCCTTATCACTCTTTTTTCCGGTGTTTATTATTTCTGGATCAACCGAAAATTAATCAAAACTTTCTAGCCGCTAATCCACATGGATAAATTAACTTATAAAGACAAACTGTGCGTTCATCTATGCACGCTTTTTGGTCTGGGCTATACGCCTCTTTTGGGAGGAACTCTCGCATCTATTGTTGCGGTAGTGGTTTTTCTCCTTGTAAAAGTAAGGATTTATTTTTTAGTTTTTACAGCCGTCTCAATAGCGCTTTCTTTGTTACTGACTGCCAGGGCAGAGGAGATATTTAGGGAAAAAGACTGCAAAAAAATAATAATAGACGATTTTTCCGGTATGCTTTTAGCTCTTTCTTTTACCCCTTATGATATAAGATACGTTGTCTGCGCTTTTATACTTTTTCGCATATTTGACGCTTTTAAGATTCCGCCCATAGATAGGATTGAACGTTTAAACGGAGCCGCAGGCGTTGTAGGGGATGACCTTATGGCAGGTTTTTATTCTCTGCTTGCATTGCAGATAGTAAGGCTTTTTGTCTGATAAAATAATCCCTAAATTTATTTGTTTATTTAAGCGCAGCAGAGAATATTTTTTCGTAAACCGGACCGGTTGGCTTAAGCAGGCTTTTAAAAAGGGTTATTTCTGAAACCTCAAATTTTTCTTTAATAGATATATCTTTTATTTCCTTCATAAGGCACTCAACATTTTTCTTGCTGCGGAATCTTGCTATCGTAAGATGGGATTTAAAACGGCCTTCCCTGGTGAATCCTATCCTTTCAAGCCTTTCTTCAAGCTCAAAAGAAATCTTTCGTAAAATTTCCTCTTTGTCCGTGGATATAAAAAATATTCTGGGAGATTTTTCGTTGGGGAAAAATCCGAATTCCCCGGTGTTTAATTCCAGTTTGCTAAAAAAAGCCGCAACTGAGGATAATACGTTTTTTATTTTATCCAAATCATCCTCGCGAGTTTCGCCAAGGAACTTCAAAGTCATATGGATGTTTGCTGTATCTACCCATTTTGCATCCAAATCGCACTTTTTGAACTTCAAAACTATGCGCGATAATTTTTCTTTTAAATTTTCCGGGAGGTCTATTGCTATGAATAAACGCATATAGAGGGCAAGGTTGGCAGCAAAAGAGCCATTAGCAGGCGTTAACAAGTCTTTTGCAAATTAATTCAATAGCCGAAGCGCCTGCATGCCTGCGCACTAAGTCTCTGCTTCCTTTAAGGAGGATTTTTTTTGAAATTGTGCCGGTATTATCAGCTACAGCCAGAAATACAGTGCCTGTTTTTACGTTTCTCGGGGTAGGCTTAGATGCGAAACCTACCGCAGAAACCGCTATGTCTGTTTTAAAACGTTGTTTTGTCTTTTTTGCAAGGAGTACCGCCACTCCTTCGGCGACGCCCTGAGTTTTGGTAAGTAACGGTTTAGATATGTTTAAGAGCTTATTTTTGCTTTCCAGAGAATAAACTACAAGCCCGCCCTTGAACACTTTTGAGCTCCCTGGTGTTTTTGTAAGCAGGTAAGATAAGTAGCCTCCGGTTACTGATTCGGCGCAGGATATCGTCAAACGCTTCGCGCGAAGATAAAAAATTAAATTTTTTAGTTTCGCCATAGCACTATTGTACCAAATTTATTATTTTAAGCCAGCTATAAGTGTAAATTATAAGAAAAATTTTTTAATAATTTTTGTAAGGCAAAATGAGCCTGATTTTAAGGGTAGAAAAAAGTCAATTGCAGATAGACTTAAGTCTTTGACACTGGAATAGGCTGCGCTATAATAATGAACTTTGAAAGGGTACAATTTTTAAAAATATGAACTCGGCAAAAATGCTAAAACCAAAGGTTTCAATAGTAGGCGCAGGCAACGTAGGCATGCGTTATGTCTATAGCTTAATGCTTGCGAATCTGGCGCGGTCAATTGTTATTGTAGATATTGATAAAAAACGCCTTGAAGGCGAGGTTATGGATCTTGCAAGCTGTATGCCTTTTGTTTCGCCTGTTGATATAATGGCAGGGGATTATTCTGATTTAAAAGATTCAGATATCGTGGTTATAACTGCCGGAGCGAAACAAAAACCGGGCCAATCCCGTTTGGAGCTTGCCAGGCAAAATGTTGAGATTTACAAAACCATAATACCGAAAATAACGCAATACGCTAAAGATGCAATATTTCTTGTAGTAACAAATCCGGTTGATGTATTAAGCTATGCAGCTTATAAGATTTCTCAAAAACCATGGCAGGAAGTAATAGGCTCAGGCACTGTGCTAGACAGCGCAAGATTAAGGCTCCTATTATCCAGGCATTGCAATGTTGATGCGCGTAACGTCCACGCCTATATATTAGGCGAGCACGGAGACAGCGAATTTCCTGTCTGGAGCCGCGCTATGATCGGCGGGGTTCTTTTTAAAGATTATTGCCCTATGTGCGAAGATAAATGCGGCGACGTAAAAAACACGCTTTCTAATATATTTGGCGAAGTTAAGAATTTTGCTTATAACGTTATTGAAAGAAAGGGAGAGACTTCCTACGGCGTTGGTCTGGCTCTTACAAGGATAACCAGCGCTGTTTTAAAAGATGAAAATTCTATTTTACCTGTTTCTTCTTTTGTGGATAATTATTATGATGTAGGCGACGTTTATATAAGCGTGCCCGCAATTGTGGATAAGCGCGGCATAAAGAATCTTCTTAAGCTTAAGCTTGAAGGCGAGGAGATAGCCAATCTCAAAACTTCAGCTAAGCTTATAAAAGAAGTCATAAAATCAAGCGGATTATGAACCCCGTCCTTCCTGAAGCAGAGACATATAGCAGAAGGGCAGGGTTAAAAAATAATAAATGTTAAATAAAAGAGGAAGGACGGGGTGAAAGAAACCAGAGCAAGATTTATAGAAAAAATAAAAAGGACGCCCAGCATTTCAAGCTTTCGTTTTCTTCCGCTTGAAAAAATAGATTTTACCCCCGGGCAGTTTTTGCAGGTTATTTTTGATGAGGCAGACAGAAAAAACAGAAATTTAAATAAATATCTCTCATTCTCCTGTTCTCCGCAAAGGCCGTATATAGAAGTTACAAAGCGTTTAAGCGAAAGCGATTTTTCAAAAAAGCTTACGGCTCTAAATGCAGGCGATGAAATATTGCTGCAGGCTCCCCTTGGAAACGTAGTTTTCAGGGACGAAATGCAAAGTGTTGTTTTTTTGATAGGCGGCATAGGCATAACCCCTGTTATTTCTATATTGGAATATATATGCGATAAGAGATTAAAAACAAATGCGCTTGTGCTTTATTCAAACCGGACGGAAGAAGACATAGCTTTCAGGGATGAGCTTAATGCTTTATGCGGAATAAATGAAAATATAAAATTAATCTATACCGTAACCGATTGCAGCCCCAAAGATGATGTGTGTGTCTTTGGTTTTATAGATAAGGGGTTGATAGAGGCAAAAGCCATTGAGTTAATCAGCCGTAAGGTTTTTATTTATGGCCCGCCGGGAATGGTTACGGCAATGAAAGGTTTGTGTTTTGACTTGGGCTGCAAAAAAGAAGACGTGCAGGTAGAAAATTTTATCGGTTATTGATTAACACGAATCACCACGAATCGGAGACGAATGTCCACTAATGCGGAAAGTTTCTTCGCGCTAATTCTTTTTCCGGTTTGTGTTCATTCGCATGTAGAAGGAGGTAAAACATGCTGAAAGAAAAAGTAGAGAATGCTTTAAAAGGAATAAGGCCGGCCCTTCAGGCAGATGGGGGAGATGTTGAGCTTGTGGAGGTTACAGAAGACGGCGTTGTTAAGCTTCGCCTTAAGGGCGCTTGCGGCTGCTGTCCCATGAGCACATATACCTTAAAAATGGGCATTGAGCAGCGTCTTAAAGAAGAAATACCGGAAGTTAAAACAGTTGAACAGGTCAAATAAAACCTTGCTTTTTGGCTTTTAAGAAATAGGCAGGATCCAGGAAAAATAATTATGGCAACTAATTCTAAAAAATATAATTCAAAGCAGGTGTTTATAGATAAGCTTGAAGCCGCTATAGATGCCGAAAGCACTCTTTCTAACTGCTGTAATCACCTTTTTGTGCTGATGCACGAGGGTAAAATCCGGTCAGAATTTAAAAAATTTTCCGATATAGCGAAAGATAATATCAAAATTCTTACCGATTATTTAAAAGAAGCCGGTGTGCAAGATTTTATTTTGGAAAAAAAATGCGAATATTGTAAGATTAACCCTGAAAGTTTTTCCCTGGAGGGCTCTGTAAAATTAGGCATTGAAATTATAGACGCATGCATAAAATTATATAAAAAACTTGAGGAGTTAAGCAGTGAAACTGAGAGTAAAAATTTGTTTCAAAGCCTCGTTAAAGAGAAAAGCAACCAGAAAAATTTTCTCAACAAAGAATACGAGACAATAGAGGAAATAAAAGAAAGTAATAGTATCATTGATTTGCACTGCATCCCGACTGTTGCTTCAAGGCTTGGAAAATAATCCTTCTGCCATGAATACAAGAATAATACTTCAGGCAATTATGGTTTGGTTCCTGCCTCTTTTGGGTTACCTGGTTTTTTTTATGATGTTGTTTTTTTTAAGCCTTTCCTATTTTAAGGGCAGGTTCTGGTGCTCGCGCCTTTGCCCGCGCGGCGCATTCCTGGATCTGATATTAAGCAAGTTCAGCCTGCGAAACAAGATCCCTAAAATTTTCTTAAAATTCTGGTTCAAATGGCTGTTTTTTGCGCTTTTTATGGCATTTTTTGTTTTACAGCTTATATTGTCCCAGAAAACTCCTGTTGCGATAGGGTTTGTTTTTGTAAGAATGTGTATAATCACTACAATAATTGCGGTTATTTTAGGCATCCCTTTGAGGGAAAGGAGCTGGTGTGCGATATGTCCCATGGGCACTTTACAGGCAAAAATTGGTTCGTTAAAGCGTCATAATAATTAATTTTTGAGAGTTTTTTATGCGCCTATTTTAAGTTGTTGACAGGCAAATATATAGGTGGTAAAATTCTCTCACTCAAGAAGAGGTATTTATGCGAAAAAGTTCCGCAAAAACACCTAAAAAAATAAAAACCACAGCGAAAAAAACAAAGAAACCAGCCTTAAAACGCATAACATCCAGAATATCCAGAAAAGGTAAACCCTTAATTAAAGAAGAACCTATCCAGCAGCCGGTATATTCTCTTGAAGCCGGAAAAGAATCAGTAGAAATAGAAAAAGTAAAATTTACAGCAGTAGAAGCCCCTGTTGTTGATAACAACCGTTACAGCCTGCCTTTAAGATATTCCGATAACCGCATCACAATTTTGCCGAGAGACCCCTGGTGGATATACACTTATTGGGACATATCTGAACAAAGAATAAATGAGGTAATTTCTTCAATCCCGGTTTACGAGCGCGAAAACCTTAAATGGATATTAAGAGTTTATGATTTAACCGGCATTTTCAATTTTGACGGCAATAACGCAAATTCTTTTTTTGATATAGGAATACATTTTGAAGCGAATAACTGGTATGTAAATGTTAACCAGCCTGAACGCAGCTGGTGCGTTGAAATAGGCCTTGTTAATCCCGCCGGAAAATTCTTTATGGTTGCGCGCTCCAACGTTATAAAGACGCCTTATTTCGGTATTTCTTCGGTGATAGACGAAGAATGGGCGCTGCCTGACGAGGATTATTATAAGGTCCTTGGAATATACGATTTAGGCAAAAGTTCTATGGAGAGAAAGAGGCGGTTTGAAGAAGTTATAAAGAACCAGATTTCATCGCCCCTTGCTTCCTGGGGAGTGAGCAGCCTTTTTTCCGAAAGGCACAAAGAAGCGGATAAATTTTTCCTTGAAGTGTGGACCGAGCTTATACTTTACGGCCGCACTGAGCCTGACGCAGACGTAACGGTTGAAGGCAAGAAAGTTAATCTAAAGCCTGACGGAACATTTTCAATAAGATACGCTCTGCCGATAGGAGACTACCAATATAAAGTGGTTGGTGTTTCCAAGAATAAAAAACACAAGGTAACAAAGACCCCCGCTGTTAAAAGGTTTGAGAAATAAGTTTGCCTCGTAAAACTTAATCAAGCTCAAAAAAATATTATGGAAAAAGGTTATTTGTCTCTAGTATTGCACGCGCATCTGCCGTTTATCCGCCATCCGGAGCATGATGAATTCCTTGAAGAGCGCTGGTTCTTTGAGGCGCTGAGCGAAACTTATATCCCTATTTTAGAAATGCTTGAAGGGTTGGTCCGCGACGGGGTGGAATTCTGCATAACAATGAATTTATCCCCCACACTTTGCAATATGTTCGCGGATGAGCTCTTAAGAAACCGCTATGTAATGCATCTTAACAAGATGATTGAGCTCTGCGAGAAAGAAATAGACCGTAACAGGTTTAATCCTGATTTTCATAAGCTTGCCCTTATGTATTATCACCGTTTTAACAGCATGAGGGAAAAATTTCTGCACGTATACCACAGGGATTTAATAAAAGAATTTAAAAAATACCAGGATAAAGGGGTTCTTGAAATAATTACCTGCGGAGCAACGCACGGGTATCTTCCGCTTCTGGGAATTAACAAAGAGGCAGTAAGAGCTCAGGTTAGAGTAGGAGCAAATTCATACCGCAAATGTTTCGGTACAGATCCAAAAGGAATATGGCTTCCTGAATGCGCCTATTCCGAAGGCGTGGATAAATTTTTAAAAGAAGAAGGAATAAAATATTTTTTAATGGAAAGCCACGGCGTGCTTTTCTCGCGCCCGCGGCCTAAATTCGGAGTGTATTCTTCCTACTACACAAAAAATAAAGTAGCTGTTTTTGGAAGGGACCATGAGTCTTCCAAAAGCGTCTGGTCCG
>JAQTUC010000067.1 GCA_028710385.1 Candidatus Omnitrophota bacterium | reverse complement strand
CACCTGCCTTGATGAAGCTTCTTTATTTTTCCACAAAGCCCTTCTTGAGGATGCATCCGCGAAACCGGTTATTGCTTACCTTAATAAAAGAGGCATAACCCTTGAGACAATTAAAAAATTCCGCATAGGTTATTCTCTGGGCAGAAACAGCCTAATAGAATATATGCGCAGGAAAAATTTTACTCTTGAAGCGCTTGAGAAATCTTCCCTTGCCATATCGCAGGGCGAGGCTTACAGGGATCTGTTTCGCGAAAGGGTTATGTTTCCTATATTTGATATACGTTCGCGCACAATCGGTTTTGGCGCAAGAACATGGCGCGAGAATGATAACGCGCCTAAATATATCAATTCCATAGAAAGCCAGGTTTACAGCAAGCGCGACCATTTATTCGGTTTTAATTTTTCAAAGGACGATATAGCCAAAGCCGACTGCGCAATAGTTGTGGAAGGCTATCTGGATATGATTATGCCCTATGTATCAGGGATAAAAAATATAGTTGCTTCATTGGGCACTGCTTTAACGGTTGAGCAGATACGCCTGATAAGAAGGTATACAAACAACGTCACTCTTGTTTATGATTCAGATAAGGCAGGGCAAATGGCAACTCTTCGCGCGCTTGACCTAATGCTTGAAAACGACTTAAAAGTAAAAGTGGTGAGCCTTCCGCAGGGGTTTGATCCGGACTCTCTTGTAAGAGCAAAGCCGAGAGAGGAGTCCGAGCGCATATTCGCCGACAAAAAAGACTTCTTTGACTATAAGGTCGCGATTTTAAGTAAAATGCATGACGTTGAGAGCATAGAAGGAAAAACAAAAATAGCCCAGGAAATATTTTCCACGTTAAATAAACTAAACAGCGAGATAGAAAAATACGAATACATTAAAAAGCTTTCTTTTATCCTGAGGGTAAAAGAGGAAATACTTATCGCGGAATTTAAGAAAATTTTCCCCAAGAAGGAAGTTAAGATAGAGCGCCCGGCTTCTTTAAAACCGCAGGAGCCATTTTCCATAGCGGAGAAAACTATCCTTAAATTCATGTTTTCCAATAAAAAAGCTTTCCCGCTTATAAGAAAAAACCTGAGAGAAGAAGATTTCTCTTATCCGCTGGCAAGAAAAACGGTTTCATATTTTCTTAAAAATTACAGCGATTCAGCCGATATGACCTGCAACAAAATTTTAGGCGCAATTGAAGATAAAGAGATAAGCGGGTTTATTTCAAAAATACTTCTGGAGGAAGATATTCCTCTTGAAAATGAAGCTTTTAAGGGTAGTATATTAAAGCTGCGTCAAAAACGCGCAAGGCATTCCCTTGATAAACTAAGAGAAGACATAAAAGAAGCTGAGATAAAAGGCGAGAAAGATAGACTAAAGGTTTTAATAAATAAATTTGATAAATTAAATTGCGAGGTAAAAAATGCATAAGAAAAAAATTCTTGAGCGAAGTATTGAGCAGTTAATTGAGCTGGGTAAAAAGAAAGGTTATCTTACCTATGATGAAATCAACCACTTCCTTTCGGAGGAAGTTGTAAGCGCCGAGGAAATGGATATTGTCTTTGAGCGGCTTGATAACCAGAACATAAGCGTTCTTGAGGCAAACGAAGTTGAGGAGTGGGAGCGTGAAAAGGAAAAGAAGGAAACCCATACTGTCTCAACGCCGGTTGATGATCCGGTTAAAATGTATTTAAAGCAGATGGGACAGATCCCGTTGTTGAGCCGGGAAGAAGAGGTCAGGCTTGCCAAGGAAATAGAAAGCAAAGAGGAGCTGCTTCGCGATGAGATATTTTCAACGGTCATAGCCAAAGAAGCTTTCCTTGAAATTTCCCAGAAGCTTTTTAAGGACGAATTAAACGCCGATGATTTCGTAAAAGGAGAAATAACCAACAAGGAAAAAGAAATTAAAAGGATAAAGGCCCTTTATATAAAGCTTGTAAGGACAAAGAACATTGATACCCAGAAAAAAACCCTTGAAGGCTTTAACTTCACAATCGTTATAATTGAACAGATAATCACCAATATGCATACACTGGGCCGCGAGATAGAAAAAATAAACCGCCGGCTTTCAGCGGTTAAGGGCCGCGGCGCCAGCGAAGAAAAGCGGCAGCTTTCAAAAAGCAAAAGAACCTTTGTAAGAAGGCTTGGTTTCAAGGAAGAGGAAATAAAATTAAAGCTAAGAATAATTTTTGAAAAGCAAAGGCAGTATAATGCGGCGAAGAGAACGCTGGTTGAAGCAAATTTAAGGCTCGTTGTAAGCATCGCTAAAAAATACGTAAACAGGGGGCTTTCTTTCCTTGACCTTATTCAGGAGGGCAATATCGGCCTTATAAAAGCGGTTGAAAAATTTGAATACGAGCGCGGATATAAATTTTCAACTTACGCTACCTGGTGGATACGCCAGGCAATAACCCGCGCCATAGCGGATCAGGCGCGCACAATAAGAATTCCCGTGCACATGACGGAAACGATAAATAAAATTATCCGTATTTCGCGTTTGTTTATCCAGGAAAAAGGCAGAGAGCCCACTTCTGAAGAGCTTTCAAAGGAGCTGAGGCTTCCGATTTCAAAAATAAAAGATATCGTTAAGGTTTCCCAGCAACCGATATCAATACATACGCCGATAGGCGATGACGGCGACACATATTTCGGAGATTTTATTGAAGATAAAAAGGCAGTTTCTCCCGCAAACGCTACAGTTTATTCCATGCTTAAGGAAGAATTGCAGCAGGCAATGGAAAGCTTAACAGAAAGGGAGAAAAAGATTCTTATTCTGCGCTTTGGCATAGAAGACGGGACGCCTAAAACGCTTGAAGAGGTCGGGATGATTTTTAAGGTAACCCGCGAACGCATCAGGCAAATTGAGGCAAAAGCGCTTAAGAAATTAAGGCATCCAAGCCGCTCAAGAAGGTTGCAGGCTTTCCTGGAGCTTACGTTATTCCGCGGAAAATACCATGCTTCATAAGCCATAAATTCATAGAGATTTAAATCACAATATACAAACCACAAATCACAAACAATACACAATAAACAATTCCGAAATCACAAAAAGATTTTTGTTTATTGTGATTTTGGTATTGTGGTTTGTTTGTAATTTGTTTATTGTAATTTGTGATTTCTCATCTATAATACTCTTCTATGGCTGACTCAAAGATAAACCTTTCCGAGAAAGATATTCCTCAAAAATGGTATAACGTGGCAGCGGATTTGCCTTTTAAGCTTCCGCCGCCTGTTAACCCGGGAACCGGAAAACCTCTTGTAAAAGACGACCTCCGGCCGATTTTTCCGCTTTCTCTCATTGAACAGGAAATGTGCGAAGAACGCTGGATAGATATTCCGGATGAGGTAATGGATATTTTAACCATCTGGCGCCCGACCCCCCTTAAAAGAGCCCTGCATTTAGAGCGCGCGCTTAAAACAAAATGCCGCATATATTATAAAGACGAAAGTGTTTCTCCTACGGGAAGCCACAAAACCAACACTGCGATAGCGCAGGTTTATTACAACAAAAAAGAAGGGATTAAACGCCTGACCACAGAAACCGGCGCGGGCCAATGGGGAAGCGCCTTAAGTTTCGCCTGCAATGTGTTCGGGTTAACCTGCCGTGTTTATATGGTTAAGGTAAGCTACGAACAGAAGCCTTTCAGAAAATCTTTGATGCGCATGTGGCAGGCAGAGGTTGTGGCATCCCCTTCAACTATTACAGAAAGCGGAAGAAAAATACTTAAAGATGACCCAAAGTGCCAGGGAAGCCTTGGCATTGCGATATCAGAGGCGGTTGAAGACGCTGCGAAGGATAAAGCCACAAATTACTGTTTAGGAAGCGTTTTAAACCACGTTTTGCTCCATCAGACAGTCATAGGCCTTGAGGCTAAAAAGCAGCTTGGGAAAATCGGCGAAAAGCCGGATTATCTTGTAGGGTGCGTGGGCGGAGGAAGCAACTTCGGAGGGTTAATACATCCTTTCGTTAAAGATAAATTAAAAAACGATAATTTAAAAATTATAGCGGTTGAGCCGTTTGCCTGCCCGAGTTTAACCCGCGGGAAATACGAATATGATTTCGGCGACACCGCGTCTCTCACCCCTCTTATAAAAATGTTTACCCTGGGCCATAAATTTATTCCGCCGGGAATTCACGCAGGCGGCCTTCGTTACCACGGCTGCTCGCCGCTCATCAGCGCTTTGCATGATAAAAAAATCATTGAAGCAAGAGCCTTTAACCAGATAGATGTTTTTAAGGCGGCTGTTCTTTTTGCAAGAACAGAAGGAGTGGTGCCGGCACCCGAAACATCGCATGCCATAAAAGCCGTAATTGATATTGCGAAAAAAGAGACCAAAGAAAAATGCATTGTTTTTAATTTCAGCGGACATGGATTCCTTGACCTTGCTTCGTATGATAAATTTTTTAACGGAGAACTCAGGAATTACTCCCACCCCTTAAAAGAAATAAGAGCTGCTTTAAAAAGCTTGCCCAAGGTGTAATTATGCCGGATAAAAAAACAGTTGAATATGTGGCGATGCTTTCGCGAATTGGCGTATCTGAGGAAGAAGCGCAATATTTAGGCTCGCAGCTGTCAAAAATTTTAGAGCACATAGACAAGCTTAAGGAGCTTAATGTGGATGATGTTAAGCCCATGAGGGGCATGAATCTTAATAATAATATATTCAGAGACGATACCGTAGTTGACTCAAAAACCCAGGAAAATATTCTTAAAAACGCTCCTTCGCGCGAAGGGAATTATTTTAAAATACCCAAAGTTATTGATTAGTTTACAGCTAACAGTGTACAGTTTACAGTAGGGAACCGTACACCGTAAACAGTAAACTGTAAACTTTTAAAACATGAATAATCTAACCAGTCAAAGCGGCATTCAGATTGCCGAAAGTATCAAAAATAACAAATTAAGCGAAAAAGACGCGTATTCTTTTTTCAGCGGACGCATAAAGAAAAACGCCGGAATTAACGCTTTTGTTGAAAGCTACGCTGAGCCAATTGAGGGATTAGGCGATTCAGCGCTTAAGGGCGTGCCCATAGCAATTAAAGATAATATCTGCATAAAAGGCAAAAAAATCACCTGCGCTTCAAAAATTCTTTCTTCTCATATTTCTGTGTATGATGCAACCGTAATTACAAAATTAAAAGCCGCAGGCCTTAAAATTATAGGAACAACCAATATGGATGAATTCGCTTTCGGTTCATCCACGGAAAATTCCTGCTATGGCCCGGCTAAAAATCCCTGGGACATAACAAGAGTGCCGGGAGGTTCAAGCGGAGGCTCGGCAGCAGCTGTTTCCGCCAGGCTCATTCCTTTTGCGCTGGGTTCTGATACCGGCGGCTCAATAAGGCAGCCCGCGTCCTTCTGCGGCGTTGTGGGATTTAAGCCTACATACGGCCGCGTTTCAAGATACGGGCTTATTGCTTTTGGCTCAAGCCTTGACCAGATAGGCCCTATTACGACTGATTTCATTGATTGCGCGCATCTTCTTAATATAATCTGCGGATTTGATAAAAAGGATTCCACTTCTTCGCCGATTAAAACGCCGGATTTTTCTAAATCCCTTAAGGACGATGTAAAAGGGCTTAAGATAGGCATGCCCCGGCAGTATTTTGCCAAAGGAATTGATGAAGAAATAAAAACCGCGGTGCTTCAGGTAAGTAACATACTTAAAGAAAAAGGCGCGCAAATTTTGGATATTGATTTGCCGCATACTGAATACGCAGTTGCCACTTATTATATAATCGGTTCTTCAGAAGCAAGCTCAAATTTGCAGCGGTTTGACGGCATAAAATACGGCTTAAGAGAGCCTGCCTCAAACCTTATGGATGTTTATAAAAAAAGCCGCGCAGCCGGTTTCGGCGATGAATCAAAAAGAAGAATATTCCTTGGCACATACAGCCTTTCAAGCGGCTATTACGACGCTTATTATGTGAGAGCCTTAAAAGTGCGCAGCCTGATTAAGAAAGATTTTGACGACGCGTTTAAAAAAGTGGATTTGATATTAACGCCGACATCTCCCACGGCAGCTTTTAAAATGGGGGAAAAGGCAATGGATCCTTTAAGCATGTATCTATCGGATATTTATACAATATCGGTTAATCTTGCCGGTATACCGGCTGTTTCTTTTCCCTGCGGTTTTGCAAAAAATAATTTACCCATAGGCGCGCAATTTATCGGCAGGGAGTTTGACGAAGAAATGCTTATAAGGGCAGGTTACAGCTACCAGTGCGTAACCGATTATCATAAGAGGATACCTAATATCGCATAAATCAAAAATCAAAATGCAAAAATCAAAATTACATATTAAAATTAAAAATGTTTTAAAATTTTACATTTTACGCTGTCATTTTGACTTTTGATTTTTGATATTTGATTTTGTGTAACAAAATACAAAAACTATGCAAGAATTTGACACAGTAATAGGTTTGGAGGTCCACGTACAGTTAAATACCAATTCAAAGATTTTCTGTCCGTGCTCAACCAACTTTGAAAACCCGGCTAATACCAATATCTGCCCTGTATGCTCGGGGTACCCCGGGGTTTTGCCTGTATTTAACAAACAAGCGCTTTTACTTGCAATAAGAGTCGCGCTCGCCCTTAAATGCAGGATAAACAGCAGAATATATTTTGAGCGTAAAAATTATTTTTACCCTGATTTGCCGAAAAATTACCAGATATCGCAGTATAAAATGCCTTTAGGAGAAAACGGCTTGCTTAATCTTCCCGCAGGAAGTTCTGTAGGCATAACGCGCGTTCACCTTGAAGAAGACGCGGGGAAACTCATCCATAAAGAAAATTATTCCCTTGTTGATTTAAACAGAACCGGAACCCCCCTTCTTGAAATAGTTTCAAATCCGGATATAACAAGCCCGCAGGAGGCTTTTGATTATCTTACCAGCCTTAAACTAATTCTCCAGTATATAGGCGCCTCGGAATGCAATATGGAAAAGGGGAGCCTTCGCTGCGATGCCAACGTATCCTTAAAGAACAAAGGGGCAAAAGAGCTGGGCGTTAAGGTTGAGCTTAAAAATATGAATACTTTTAAAGGGGTTAGGGACGCTCTGGAATACGAAATATCCAGGCAGGCCAGAGCGCTTACTGAAGGGGAAAAAATCTTTCAGGAAACGCGCCTCTGGGATGCTGACAGGCAGAAAACCGAAGTTATGCGCAGCAAAGAAGAAGCCCACGACTACCGTTATTTCCCGGAGCCGGACCTTCTTGATTTTTTTGTTGAGGAAAAATTCATAGAAAACGAAAAACAATTCGTAAGCGAGCTTCCGTTGGATAAGTATAAGAGGTTTCTTGACGCGTATAAGCTCCAATCTCTTGACGCCGATGTTTTAATATCAGAGAAATTTCTTGCGGATTATTTTGAAGAAGCAGTCAAAGAATTCAATGAGCCTAAAAAAATATGCAATTTTATTACCGGGCCGTTTTTGGAGCTGGTAAATACTTTTGACGGCAGGTTTAAAGACGTAAAATTAAGCGCCAAAAGTTTCGCAAAAATAGTAAAATATTTCGCCGGCGGCCTGCTTAATAATTTAACGGCTAAAAAGGTTCTTGCTCTTAGCATAAATACCAATGCCGATATAGATGAAATTATAAAAAAAGAAGGGCTTTCTCAGATGTCTTCAGAGTCAGAGCTTCAAAGCCTTGTTGATGAGGCTGTAAAAGAAAGCCCCAAAGCAGTAAAAGAATATACAGAAGGCAAAAGTCAGGCTATAATGTTTCTTGTCGGCGCTGTTATGAAAAAGACAAAAGGGAAAGCGAATCCCAAGGTAGTTAAGGAATTATTGGAGAAAGCGCTTAAGAAATAACAGCTTGTGGTTGCGTAAAACAGTTGCGGTTATGATGCTCGTATCGGTTGCGTTAATCGTATAACGTAACCGTATGACGAAACGAGCCCTGTTAAAAACTGCGTTTTTAAACGGGACGAGCCGCGCAACCGTAACCATAAAACGTATTAGAAATGGAGGTAAAGATATGAAGAGGAAAATTATATTAAGCGTAATAATAACCGCAGTTGTATGCGTGGGTATTTTTTCTTATCATA
>JAQTUC010000066.1 GCA_028710385.1 Candidatus Omnitrophota bacterium | reverse complement strand
ACGGAACGCGCATTTCTTTATCAATAGGCTTTGTCGCTGTTTTTATCGCAACCATAATAGGAATTATTTTGGGAAGCATCTCCGGCTATTACGGAAAATTAATTGATTCATTAATTATGCGCATGGTGGATATAATGCTTTCGGTGCCGACATTTTTCCTGCTGCTTACGGTGCTTGCGATAATAGGGCCGAGCATCTGGATTGTAATGGTTGTAATAGGTTTAACAGGATGGATGTCTATAGCAAGGCTTGTGCGCGCGGAATTTCTTACCATAAAGACAAGGGAATTCGTTCAGGCTGCCCGCTCAATAGGAGCATCCGATGGCCGTATAATTTTCCGGCATATTCTCCCGAATGCAATGAGCCCGGTTTATGTATCTTTTATTTTAGGGGTCGCCGGAGCAATACTTATGGAGTCGGGTTTAAGTTTTCTTGGTTTCGGAGTGCAGCCGCCGACCCCCAGTTGGGGTAATATTTTGACAGCCGGACGCGAATATATGGAAGTTGCCTGGTGGCTTATTCTATTTCCGGGCATTGCGATATTTGTAACCTGCCTTTCTTATTATATTCTAGGCGAAGGAATAAGGCAGGCGCTTGACCCAAAGTTGAAAACATAATGATAAAATCACAAATTACAATATACAAATTACAAACAAACCACAATACCAAAATTACAATAAACAAACACAATTTTGTAATTTTGGAATTGTTCATTGTATATTGTTTGTGGTTTGTTCATTGTGTGTTGTGATTTAAAATATATGAACGATATTTTATTAGAAGTCAACAATTTACACACTTCTTTTTTTACCGATGCCGGCGAGGTAAAAGCTGTCAGGGGGATAAATCTTTCTCTGGAAAAAGGTAAAACGCTTGGTTTGGTTGGGGAAAGCGGCTCAGGTAAAACAGTTACGGCTTTATCTATTATGCAGCTTCTTCCGAATCTTGCGAAAATAACAGATGGCAGCATATTATATAAAGGTAAAGACTTGCTTAAGCTTTCGCAGGAAAACCTAAGGAAAATCCGCGGAAAAGAAATCTCAATGATTTTCCAGGAACCAATGACCGCGCTTAATCCTGTTTTTACAATAGGGGAACAGATAAGGGAGGCAATTGAGCTTAACCGCAACGTAAGCAGGAAAGAAGCAACCACCCAAGTTATGAAATTACTGGAAAGCGTGGGCATTCCCGAGCCTTCAAAAAGAATCAATGATTATCCGCACCAGTTAAGCGGAGGAATGCGCCAGCGTGTAGTAATTGCCATGGCGCTTAGTTTGTCCCCGGAGATTTTAATAGCTGACGAGCCTACGACTGCGCTTGATGTGACAGTGCAGGCGCAGATACTTGAACTTTTGGGTAGTTTGCAGAAAGAGAATAATATAGCAATAATATTAATTACGCATGACCTTGGAGTAGTTGCTGAGCGCGTTGATTTTGTGGCTGTTATGTATGCGGGAATAATTGTTGAGTATGCTTCAACCCAAAGCCTTTTTGCTGAACCTTTGCACCCGTATACGCAGGCGCTGCTTAATTCCATACCGAAAATAGAAGGCGAAGACAAAAAGCTTAATACCCTTAAAGGCTCTGTGCCGCAGCTGGCAGCGCTGCCGTCTGGATGCATATTTTACGAAAGGTGTTCTAAGAAGAGCAACAACTGTAAAGATGCCGTCCCGCAGCTGATAGAAGTAAAAGAAGGGCATCTGGTTTCCTGTTGCCTTTATAAATAGGAAAGTATGAGCGAACTTTTAAAAGCGCAAAATATAACCAAAGATTTTCCGGCAAAGGCAGGGCTGTTTGAGTCGTCTTTATCTTCCATCCACGCTTTAAACGACGTAAGCGTTGCCATTCTTAAGGGTGAAACTCTCGGGCTTGTAGGTGAGAGCGGCTGCGGAAAATCAACCTTGGCAAAAATAATTGCCAGGCTTATTGCTCCGACAAGCGGAAAAGTTTTTTTTGAGAAGAACGATATAACCTCAATGAAAGCAAAGGATTTAAAACAAATCCGCCGCAACATCCAGTTTGTTTTTCAGGATCCGCACGCATCCTTAAACCCGCATATGACTGTTTTGGCTACGGTAAGCGAGCCGTTTATTATTTACGGTTTATTCAACGCCAAAGAAGCAGCGGCTTCGGCGCAAAAACTACTTGAGCTTGTCGGTATTTCAAAAGAAGCCCTCAGCCGTTATCCGCATGAATTTTCAACCGGACAACGCCAGCGTATAGCAATAGCCCGCGCTTTAGCGCTGACGCCTAAGCTCGTTATTGCCGATGAGCCCATTGCTTCTTTGGATGTTTCAATCCAGTCCCAAATAATTAATTTATTCGCAGAGCTTAAGGAAAAATTCAAATTAACCTATCTTTTCATCAGTCATGACTTACGCGTTATTGAATATGTAAGCGACAGAGTTGTGGTTATGTATCTTGGAAAAATAATGGAGATAGCAGAGAGCCGTGACTTGTATAAACATCCGGTGCATCCTTATACCGAGGCCCTTCTTTCGGCTATACCTGAAATAAACCCGCAGGCAAAAAAGAAGCGCATAATACTCAAAGGGGAAATTCCCGGCACAACCAGCCTTCCTTCAGGATGCGTTTTCCATACCCGCTGCATTTATGCTAAGAAAAGGTGCATAGATGAAATACCTGCTTTGGTTAAAAAAGACGGGCGTTCGTTCGCGTGCCATTATCCCTTATAGCGCAATTTGCTATATTTAAATTGAATATTTTGGTTTTTTGCTTATAATCAAATGAGATCAGTATTTTCCCAAGGTAATCCGCAGGGAAAATACTAGACCGAATTTGACCCCACACCCAGCATCACGGGGAAGTTATAATGTATTATCTATATGTATTGAAGAATGAAGAAACGAAAAAACTTTATTATGGGTATACAAACAATTTAGAAAGAAGGATCATTGAACACAATCAAAAACAAAAATGGGAATTTGTGTACTACGAAGCATATAAATCAGAAGTTGATGCTCGCAACAGGGAAAGAAGAATAAAACATTACGCACAAGCTTTAACCGCCCTGAAAGGGCGTTTGCAAAATTCACTTAATTAATACGCTGGGTGTGGGGTTAAATTCGCAGACGGCTTGCGCCTACGATTTACGTTCACTTCGTTGCCGTAAATCGTCTGCTCATTTAAGGAGGTGCTATGTTTAGAAAAAAATTTATTTCACTACTGGCATTTTTGCTTTTATTTTCTCTGACAGCATCAGCACAGAATCAGCCTAACTTTATAAGGGTAAGCGGCCCTAAGAAAACAATTGCGGTTGCGCGCTTTGAGAATACTTCAGGCATAAATTCTTATCTTACTCTGGGCGATGATTTTTCCGCGCAACTAAGCGACGCCCTTATACAGAGCGGAATGTTTACGGTCTTAAGCCGCAAGGATTTAGGAGCTGTGCTTACCGAGCAGGATCTGGCGCAAAGCGGCCGCATGGCAAAGTCTCTTTCGGCGCAGAAAGGAAAAGTAATCCCTGCGCAGATACTTATAACGGGAAACATCACTGAGTTTGAAGAAAACACAAAAGGAGGAGACCAGGGCTTAAGTATACACGGGGTCTCCATCGGCATGGGAAAGTCCGATGCCCATATCGCTGTTATAGTGCAGATTATTGATTCAACCACAGGCGAGATACTTGATTCACAAAGAGTAGAAGGCCTTGCTGATGCCGCTGGTTTTTCAGTAGGCTATAGCGGGTCTTTTAGCGTCGGCAGTTCAAGTTTCAAAAAGACTCCTCTTGGCAAAGCTACGCAGATTGCGATAGACAGGGCAGTTGAATATATTTCCCAGAGGCTTTCCAGGATTCCCTGGCAGGGGAGAGTTGTTTCGGTAAAAGACGGCCTGGTTTATTTAAATGCAGGGCTTGACGCAGGCGTTGTGGCAGGAGAAACTTTTATTGTCTGCAGAAAAGGCGAAACATTAATTGACCCGGAAACAGGAGCTGAGCTTGGCTCTGAAAAAACAAAAATAGGCGATATTGTCGTGTCTGAAGTGCAGGCGAAATTCTCAAAAGCAAAAATATTAAGCAGCACAGCTCCGATTGCGCCTTCGGATATAGTTGTAAAGCAGTAATATCGGTAAAGGAGGAATTATGAAGCTTTTAATGCTTACTATAATAATGCCGTTTCTTTTAATGGCATGCGAACCCGCTCATAAAGCTGCCCAGGAAATAGGCAAGCCCGTAGGCGGAGCCGGCAAAATTGTCGGCGGAGTTACAGAAGGCGCTGCCGAAGGTTACAGCGATACACAGACCGAAAACCCGTACAATAGATAGAACAGGCAAATTAAAATCAGGCGGAAACTTTAGGCCCGCCTGATTGTTGTTTATCTTCCAATTAATTTAACAAAACATGATTGCTTTACACGGTTTGACAAAAAGTTACGGCAAACGCGATTTATTCAAAAACGTTTCAATAACCATAAACCGCGCAGAAAAAATTGCATTTTTAGGGCCTAACGGCGCCGGTAAATCTACGCTTTTCCATATTATTCTGGGCGAAGCAGAGGCGACTGACGGATCAATACAATTTAACAAAAATACCCGCATAGGCTACCTGCCGCAGGAATCAAGTTTTCACTCAGAGCGCACGGTGCTTCAGGAAATAGTTGAGGGCGATACGGAAATCGCAAGGCTTAAGAAAGAGAAGGAAGAACTTGAAACCAAAAATGAAACCGCAACAAAACGCTACGGCGACATAATGCACAAACTTGAAGTTCTTGGCTTTTTTGAGCTTGAATATAAAGGTAAAATTGTTCTAAGCGGCTTAGGCTTTAAGGAAAGAGACTTTAACCGGCCGATAAACGAACTTTCCGGCGGATGGCAGATGAGGGTTCTGCTAGGCAAGCTCCTGGTATGCCATTATGACTGTCTGCTTCTGGATGAGCCTACCAACTATCTTGATTTAAATGCGGCCCTTTGGTTTAAAGACTATCTTGCAAATTATAAAGGCACTTTTGTGATGATCTCCCATGATAAAGCTTTCCTTAATGAAGTTACCGACCATTCAATTATTCTTGAGAACGGAAAAATCGCCAAGATAAGAGGCAACTACGAACAATACCGTAAAATCCTAGATGAGCAAAGGAGCCATTTAGTCAAACAGGCAAAGGAACAGGAGCGTATACGCGAACAATACCAGCGTTTTATTGACAGGTTCCATGCCCAGCCAAACAAAGCCAGTCAGGTGCGCGCAAAGAAAAAAGTTTTGGAAAAAATGGAGCTCGTTGTCGTGCCTGAAGACCGCCGCGAAAGCATAAGCAATTTTCATTTTCCCCAAACTTCATCCAGCGGGCATCGCGTAATTGCGCTTAACAAAGTTTCAAAATCTTACGGTGATATCCAGGTTTATAAAAACCTTGATTTTGAAATCATAAGGGGAGAAAAAGCGGTTCTGGCAGGAGAAAACGGCGCAGGTAAATCGACTCTTCTTAAGATGCTCGCGGGCGTAATTGACATAAATGAAGGCAGCCGTGTTGTAGGGCACAACGTAACAATAGGATATTTTTCGCAAACCCGTATGGATGTTTTAAACGCAGACTTTACTGTGCTTGAGGAAGCTTGCTCTGTCGCAAGGCAAGGGGTAACCATAGAAAACGTGCGCACTATTCTCGGTGCTTTTCTTTTTAAGGGAGATGACGTAGAAAAAAAGGTGAAGGTTCTTTCGGGTGGAGAAAAAAGCAGGCTGATACTTGCAAAATTGCTCGTTAACCCGCCTAACTTTCTTTTACTTGATGAGCCAACAACACATCTTGACGTGGATGCTGTTGACGCGCTAATTAAGGCGCTTACGGAATATGAAGGAACAATTGCTTTTATAAGCCATGATATTTATTTTGTAAAATCTGTCGCAAACAATGTTTTTGAAGTAAAAGCCGGAAACATTACAAAATTCCCCGGAAATTTTGATTATTATCTTCACAAAAAGGAACAGGATAAAAAGCAGGCCGCAGACAACAGGCCGCAGACAACAGACCAAAAAACTAAAAATGAAGAACGAACAGCTAAGGAAGAAAATGAAGAGAAGAAGGAACTAACCGGGGAAGAAATAAAAAAACACAATGAAGTGATTTCCAATAAAATAAAAAAATTACGCAAGAAAAAAGAAAAACTTGAACTTGAACGTTACGCAAAAGCGCGCGTTTTGGAAAATCCCCGCCACGGAGAAGAGCTTATCCGTTACTATCAAGGGCTTGTAGAAGAAATGGATAAGGAGATTAATATGATAGAGTTGGAAATTGGCCTATGGAAAGAAAAATTTTTAAATGATTAGAATAAATTTTGTTATAATAGAAAAATGAATATTTATCTGATAGTAATAATTGCAATAATTGTAATTGAGTACCTGCTTGGTTTAATTGTTGAGCGGCTGAACGTAAAATACGCCAAAGATGATTTGCCAAAAGAATTTGAAGGCTTTTACGACGCACAAAAATACAAACTTTCCCAGATATATCTTAGGGAAAACACGAATTTCCATCTCATAAAAGATACTATATCCGTAATTATTACTTTATTTTTCATACTGGCGGGAGGTTTTAATTTTGTTGATAACATTGCAAGGAGTTTTAACCAGAACCCTATTGTAACCGGTTTGATATTTACGGCAATTTTAGGTATCGCAACCCAGCTTCTTGGTATTCCTTTTTCTGTCTATCATACTTTTGTGATAGAGCAGAAATACGGCTTTAACAAGACCACCGTCAAAACTTTTATCCTGGATATTATAAAAGGTTTTATCCTTGCCGCAATTATCGGCGCGATTGTTCTTTCGGTAATTTTCTGGTTTTTTTACGCCGCAGGAAATTTTGCCTGGGTTTTCTGCTGGATTGCTGTAACGCTTTTCCAGTTATTTCTGCTTTTTATAGCGCCTGTTTTGATTATGCCGCTTTTTAATAAATACACACCGCTTGAAGAAGGCAGTCTTAAAAGCGCAATTGAGAATTACGCAAAAGAGCAGAAATTCGCGCTTGCCGGAGTATTTAAAATGGATGCTTCCCGCCGCTCTACAAAATCAAACGCATTTTTCACCGGTTTCGGCAAGTTTAGAAGAATTGCTCTTTTTGACACGCTTATTCAGAAACACACGGTGGATGAGCTTGTGTCGGTTCTTGCCCATGAGATAGGCCACTACAAAAAGAAACATTTCATAAAAGGAATCATCCTGTCGGTTATTACAACAGGCATTATGTTTTTTATCCTTTCATTCTTTATAAACAATCAGGGATTGTTCGGCGCATTTAAAATGCAGAATCTTTCCATATATGCAAGCCTTATTTTCTTCGGTTTCCTTTACAGCCCGATAAATTTATTTATTTCAATATTTTCAAATGTAATTTCAAGAAGACACGAATATGAAGCGGATAATTTTGCGATTGAAACCTACAAAAAGCCGGAAAGTTTTACAACCGCCCTTAAAAAACTTACTGTTGATAATCTTTCTAACCTTACTCCGCATCCATTAAAGGTTTTTCTGGATTACAGCCACCCGCCTGTTCTAAAGAGGATAGAAGCTATAAGGAAAAACCAAGAGCTTAAGGCGCAGGAATAAATTTTTCTTTCAGAAAAACCATTATAAATTTGAATTTTTAAAAAATAAAAGTATAATATTTGTAAATGCGTGCTAAATGTTCTTGTTTCTTCTTCCGTAGTATTTTTCTTCCCCTGTTTATTTTTATCTTACCAGCAATTACTTTGGCTCAAACTAGCCCTGATTATGACCAGGCCAAAGCAATGGCCGCACAAATTGGCAACAGCCCTTCCGGATGGATTCCGCCTGTAACCGACGATAGTATTATTAGAATTCCCGGAGACGGAAGTACTGACGACCAATACGGGCTTAGATACGACGGCACTGGTGCGGGGAAAAAACTTATTACAAGGAGCGCGGCTTATCAATCCCGCTGGATAAATACCAGTTCCAGCAAAAAATTCGCAGGCCAGACTTATATAATTTATGGAGATGCCGATAAGAGGGCTGATTGGGTTACTACCGGAAATGATATGACTAGCTTTGTTACCGATAACAAGGGGTCTTTAACC
>JAQTUC010000065.1 GCA_028710385.1 Candidatus Omnitrophota bacterium | reverse complement strand
AGTGTAAAATGAAAAAAAGATCAATCGGAGTATCTATATTCGGCTGGTGGTATGCAATTGCAGGAGGATTTGGTATTTTAAGTTTTCCCCTGCTGCTTTTAATGAGGGTTGCCGCAAATATGTTTTCGCATCACGACGCGTTTTTTATGAAGCAGTTTACGGGCAATTTCTACGTGCTTTATGCATTTATAATGAGCGGCGCTACTCTCGCAGCCGGCATCGGCCTTCTTTGCCTTAAATCCTGGGCGCGCAAACTAATAATTATCATCTCCATAATAGGAATGATTTATAGCTTTTTCTTTTCAATTAACCTTTTAATGCATTCATCGGAATTCATAGATATGTCTATGTCTCAGGGCACATTGCCGAAAGACGTATCCGGTGAGACAATTGCTGCGGTCAAAGCTTTAACGCAGGGCATTATGGCAGTTTCAATGATTGTCGGGATGCTTTTTGGCATAGGCTTTCTTATATTTGTTCTCTGGTTTTTTATGCGTAAAAGCGTCAGGGAACAATTTGAACCTGAGAACAAAAACCAGGCCCAGATTCAGTTAAAATAATATCAAAGGAGAATTAGATGAGCAAAAAGGTAAGATCTGCAAAGATAGCAAGAAAAACAAACGAAGTGGATATCAAGGGCGAGTTTAATATAGACGGTTCAGGAAAAACTTCTGTTAAAACTCCGATTGAGCCCCTTAATCATCTGCTTACTCTTTTTGCTTTTCATGGTTTGTTTGACTTAAGCCTTTCGGCAAAAGGAGATTTGCAGCACCATATAATTGAAGATATAGGTATTGCTCTTGGCAAAGCTTTTAAGGATTCATTAGGAGATAAATCAGGCATAAACAGATACGGTTCTTTTTCTGTTACAATGGATAAGGTAGTTGTTGAGGCAAACGTTGATATTAGCGGCCGGCCGACATTAAGCGGGACAATAACTGCTGAGAATAAAGATGAAGTAACCCAGGTCTTAGCAAAAGAGACATTTGATGACACCAATTTTACATACGAAACTGCAAAAGAATTTCTGGAAGCGTTTGTCCAGCACGCAGGTTTAAGCTTGGTTTATAATATAAAATCCGGCGAAGGAGATTTGCACCATATCCTTGAGGCCTTGTTTAAGGCTCTGGGGAAAGCTTTGGATCAGGCCACCCAAATTGACCCGCGAAGAAAAGGTATTCCTTCAACCAAGGGCGTAATTGATTAAGTTAAATAAACCTCTTTACGGTTCGCATATAAAATATGATAGTAGTAATTGATTATGGAATGGGTAATTTAAGAAGCGTTCAAAAAGCAGGGGAACGCCTCGGCAAAAAGCTTCGTGTTACAGATTCTGCAGGAATAATAAAAAAGGCTGAAAAAATAATTTTCCCAGGCGTGGGCAATTTCCGCCAGGCAGTAAAAGAACTAAAAGAAAGAAAGATTTTTGATGTTTTAGTGAAAAGGATTAATGCCGGCGTCCCTTTCCTCGGCATTTGCCTTGGTATGCAGCTTTTACTGGATGAAAGCGAAGAGGCCCCCGGTGTCCGCGGCCTTTCGGTTTTAAAGGGGAAAGTAAGGAAATTTAAAGATAAAAAAATAATTGTCCCGCATATGGGCTGGAACCAAATCAGGGTACAGGGTACTGGCAACAGGCAACAGAACAAATTATTCCGCGGGATACCGGACAGTAGTTATTTTTATTTCGCGCATTCTTATTATTGCGACATAACGGAAAAAGACGCTGTTTTAGCTACTACAAAATACGGCGTAAATTTTACATCCGCCTGTTGCAAAAAAAATATCTGGGGAGTGCAGTTCCATCCGGAAAAAAGCCAGAGGCTCGGCTTAAAACTTTTCAAAAATTTTCTTAATCTATGTTAATAATTCCCGCTATTGATTTATACAAGGGAAAAGTTGTGCGGTTTGTAAAAGGCGACCCGGTTCATTCAACCGTTTACAGCGATGACCCCCTTCTTGCCGCGTGCAACTGGGTTAAAGAGGGAGCAGAAGTTCTTCATATAGTAGACCTTTCAGCGGCGCTTGGCGAGGCGGATAACGCGGATATAATTGAGCAGATTATAAAAGAAATTAATGTAGATATAGAAGTGGGCGGAGGAATACGCGATGTTAAAAAGGCGCTGCGTTTTAAAAAAGCGGGTGCCAAGCGCATTATAGTCGGCACCAAAAGCCTTGAGGATAAATTCCTGAAAGAATTATTAAGCGCCTTAGGCAGAGATAGCCTTGCCGTCAGCGTTGACACCAAAGAAGGATTTGTTGCAACCCACGGCTGGCAGGATAAAAGCAAACTTAAACCAATAGAGTTTATAGAGCATCTTTCGCTTTCCGGAATTAAATGGGTAATTTATACGGATATATCAAGAGACGGCACGCTTGAGGGCTTAAATTTTAAAGCCTTAAAAGAGCTTGCCGTATTTAAGGATATAAATTTTATTGCTTCAGGAGGCGTTTCGAGCTTAAACGATATTAAAGAGGTCAAGGATAAGCTGCCGTTTATATGGGGGATAATTTCGGGAAAAGCCCTGTACGATAAAAAAATAGATTTAAAGGCTGCAATTTCAATTCTTGGCTGATATTATAATGTTTTATAAAACCGCCATATGTTTTGTTTTATTTTTTCCGGTATTTTTTAACCCCTCAATTTTTTCAAAAGAGAACAACCCCGCAAATGTAAATGATACAGCTGAAAATGTTTTTAAAGATTTTCCCAGGCAAAAATGCAGCCTTGATTCAGATTGCAAAGGAGTATTCGGTTCCATAGAGGGTAAATGCGTTAAATGCCCGGGGATGAAAATGATATTAGGCAAAAGAGTATTTGAAAGCCCGAAAGATTTCGGTTTTTGCGAACAAAAGCATATGGTTGATATAAACCTGATGCGCCATCCAAAAGATGAAATAAGGGATGGCTGGGGTTCAACCTGCCATTGCCTTTCTGAGTATGAAGGAAAAGAATTTATAACCGCATCTGCCGATATAAAACAGTATCTGGATATCTGGAAAGAGTTTGTTATTTCCTCGCAGAAAATTTCCGAAGGGTATTTTAATAAACATATTACGCTGATTAAGGCTTATGAATCGCAGAATATTTACGGAACATTTTTTGTCGTTGATTATGAATATAAGGTAAGCTGGGCAAAGGTCTTTTTGTGCGACAATTTCATAATAAAAAAGAAAGATTCAGCCAAATATTTGTCAAAGGATGAAATATATTCAATTCCCGCGCCTGACGGCGGCCTAAAGGAAAGGGTTTTTTTAAGCAGCGCCTGCGATAACGTAAAGAGAATGAAAGAAATTAATACAATCATTGCGAAAGAAGAGGCAGAGAAAACGCTTCGTTTAGAATGTTTTTCCGCCATGAAAGAGTCAGAGGTGCTTTTGACTAATGAAGGCAAACTGGCCTTGCAGGGCTCTGCAATAGTATCGGAGAAAGATAATAAATGCAAATGGGCAAGCGTAGATTTAGAAACAGGCAAGCTTCTTGATTGCCGCGATACAGCCTGTTTTATTGAATAAAACGCCGCTTGAGGCCAAAAACCATTTTTAGGCCTTTTTCGTTTTTTCTGTAAATCCCAAATTTAATATTGACATTTCAGCTGTATATGGTATAAAAGTAAAATTCTGACTGGAGGTATAAAAAAGTGAAAAAAACACAATTTTTCAACAAAGTAGAGCGTAAATGGGTATTAATTGATGCGAAAGATCAGGTTTTGGGCCGTCTTTCTACCCGCATTGCAAAAATATTGCAGGGCAAAACAAAAGCAACTTACAGCCCTAATTTTCTGTGCGGAGACAAAGTAATAGTTATAAACGCAAAGCATGTAAAAATTACCGGAAATAAGCTGGAAAACAAGAGCTATGACAGGTATTCCGGCTATCCTGGCGGCATAAAGGAGATAAGCTTAAAGCGCCTGCAGGAGAAAAATCCTTCGCGCGTGCTTTATAACTCTGTAAAGGGAATGCTTCCCAAAACTCTCTTAGCGAAAAGAATGATACGCGGGCTTAAAGTTTACGCGGAAGATAAATATGAACAAGTAGCCCAGCAACCAACAAAAATAGAGGTATAGTATGCAGCAGGACGCAAAATCAATTTTGGCCACAGGAAGACGTAAAGAATCAATTGCACGCGTGCGTTTGGTTCTTGAAGGAAAGGGAAAGGTTACAATAAACGGAAAAGAGCTTGATAAATATTTCGTAACTGTTGATCAGGTAATGCAGGTTAAAAAGCCTTTTACTGTTTCAAGCACCGAAGGAAAATTTGATGTATTGGCAACTGTAACAGGCGGAGGAATCAACGGTCAGGCAGGCGCAATAAGCCTTGGTATTTCGCGCGCATTGCTTGGATGGAACCCAGAATTAAGGCCGGCTCTTCGCAAAGAAAACCTTCTTACAAGAGATCCCCGTTCCAAAGAACGCAAGAAATACGGCCGTAAAGGCGCGCGCCGCAGATTCCAGTGGACAAAACGTTAAAACCGGAAATATAATCTTAATACCATAAAACTACAGGAAACTGTACGTTTTATGGTATTTTGTTTTTAAGCCAGAAGAATAAGCCCCGGGATATCCCAAAAATCTTGACAATTAAGCGTAATTGCGTTAATGTATTTTACCCGCGAACCAGTCCTTTGGACGATTCGGGGTTACTCCTTATAAAGCGAGGATCAGCCTTTCCAAAATAAACCTATGTTTAGCCCTATTGAAGACATCTTAAAAGATTTAAAACAAGGCAAATTTGTAATTGTCGTTGACGACGAAAAACGCGAAAACGAAGGAGACCTTGTTATTGCCGCACAATTTGCAACTCCCGAGGCCGTTAATTTTATGATAAAAGAAGCCAGGGGGCTTGTTTGCGCCCCTCTTACCAGAGAAAGAATAAAAGAGTTAAATCTTTCCCCAATGCACATTGATTCCGGAAGCGACCCCTTTAAAACAGCCTGGAGAATTTCGGTTGACGCAATAGCAGGTATTACAACAGGAATTTCCGCGCATGACCGCGCAAAAACAATAGAGTGCCTGATAAATCCAAAGACAACAGCTGCGGACTTAACCAAGCCAGGGCACAGCTTTCCTCTTGAGGCAAAAGACGGTGGGGTCCTTGTAAGAGCAGGGCATACAGAAGCGGCAGTTGACCTTGCCCGCCTTTCCGGTTTATATCCTGCCGGCGTAATCTGTGAGATAATTAAAGAAGACGGTTCTATGGCGCGTTTGCCTGATTTGGTTGAATTTTCAAAAAAGCATAATTTAAAAATTTGCACAATCGCCTCACTCATTGAATACCGCAGAAAAAAAGAAAAACTGATAAAGCTCATAGAGAAAATAAATCTTCCTACTGACTACGCGAATTTTAAGCTTCATCTTTACGAGTCGCTTATTGACGGCAGCGAACATATCGCAATAGTAAGCGGAAAAATAACCGATAGCCCCACAATCGTCCGCGTGCATTCAGAATGCCTTACCGGCGATGTTTTTTTATCCCGCAGATGCGATTGCGGAAAACAGCTGCACGAATGCCTTGATATAATTGCCAAATCAGGAGGAGTTGTGCTTTATATGCGCCAGGAAGGCCGCGGTATAGGGCTTAAGAATAAGATAAAGGCATATGCCCTGCAGGAAAAAGACGTGGATACTGTTGAAGCTAATAATATGCTTGGTTTTGCTTCTGATCTTCGTGACTACGGAATAGGAGCGCAGATACTTGCTGATTTGGGCGTTACAAAAATAAGGCTGCTTACAAATAATCCCAAAAAAATCGTAGGCCTTGAAGGATACGGCTTAGAGATTGTTGAAAGAATTGCCATAAAAATAAATTCCTGCGCCGATAACGAGAAATATCTTAATACAAAGAAAAATAAACTGGATCACTTGTTATAAAATGAAGACAATATTTTTTCTGCGCCAGGGAACACTTGGGAAAATGTAATTATTCTAGATACTTCGGACGCCCTTATCCATCGCGTCTTCAGTATCAATTCGCGCAAACAACTTATGTTCGCCTGCGGCTACCATAAGTTGTGCGCTCTATTTAAGGAGGAGATATGAAAGAAATCACGGGAAATTATTCAGGAAAAGGCAAAAAAATAGCAATAATTATTTCAAGATTCAATGAATTTGTAAGCAGCGAACTTTTGAGCGGCTGCGTTGATACGCTTAAGAAATCAGGGGTGGAGGAAAAAGACGTATTTGTCGTCTGGACTCCGGGAGCTTTTGAAATTCCCCAGGTTTTAAATAAAATTGACACTAAAAAAGTAGATGCCGTCATAACCTTAGGCGCGGTAATAAGGGGAGACACTCCCCATTTTGATTATATAGCGTCGGAAGTTGCAAAGGGGGTTGCGAAGCTTTCTCTGGATAAAGGGATACCGGTTATATTTGGCATAATTACCGCCGACAGTATTGAGCAGGCAATTGAGCGCGCCGGAACGAAACAAGGCAACAAAGGAAGAGATGCTGCTCTTTCAGCTCTGGAAATGGCAAATATTTATACACAAATTTAAATAATAGGTATCAGATGACAGATAGTAGATGATGTTAAAAACATCTGTCAGGTTGCTATATATAATCTGTTATCTGTAATCTGTCTAACTATGCGCTTACGTTCTAAAGCAAGGGAAATCGCTATACACATACTTTATCAGATTGAAATAGCTAAGTGCGATTATCAATCTGCCTTTCAGAGTTATATTAAAAATTACCCACAAAAGCAGGAAGTTATTGATTTTTCATTCACCCTTATTGATGGCGTGTGCAAAAATCTGCAGAACCTTGATGCTTTAATTAAAAAATATGTCAAAAACTGGGAAATTGACCGTATGGCTGTTATTGACAGGAATATATTAAGGCTGGCATGTTTTGAAATCATAAATCTGCCGGAAATACCGCCTAAAGTTTCAATAAACGAAGCTATAGAGCTGGCCAAACGTTTCGGAGATATTGATTCGCCTCGTTTTGTAAACGGAGTCCTTGATAAGATTTACAAAATGGAAAGCAAAAAGGTTGACCAGGTAACGCAATAAATTCCGCTACAAACACTATTTTCTCATTTTCTTACTTATGGATAAAAATAAATTACTTCAAAAATGCGACCTTCACATACACTCTGTTTTTTCTGACAGCGACGCGACGATTGAAGAAATTTTTAAAATTGCGAAGGAAAAGAATCTTTCCGCAATAGCTATTACCGACCACGATACTGTTGACGGCCTTGAAGAAGCAAGAAAGGCGAGTGAAACTTACGGTATTGAGCTTGTTGAAGGGATTGAATTAAGCGCCCAAAAGAACGATATAGAAATACACGTTCTCGGATATTTCCTTAATTCCCGAGATGAAAATCTTAAGAAAGAGCTTTTCGATATCCGCATTTTAAGGCAGGAACGCCTCATAAAAATGATAGATAAGCTTAAAGCTCTTGGTTTAAGGTTAAGCAGCGATGAGATACTTTTAAAAACAAAAAATGCGATACCGACCAGGCTGCACTTAGCGCTTTATCTTATACAAAAAGGATACGCAAAATCTGTCGCGCAGGCTTTTGGAAAATACCTTTCTCCGGGCAAGCCAGGCTATATGGCGCGGTTTAAATATTCGGTAGAGGAAGCAGTACAATTAATAAAAAAATACGGCGGGCTTGCATTCTTGGCGCACCCTAACGCAATACCGGATCAGTCCTGGATTGAGGAATTTGTTTCACTCGGCATTGACGGCCTGGAAGTGATTTATCCGCGTTTTTCAGATGCTAAAAAACTTATGTATAAAAATATGGCGGATAAATTCGGTATTTTAAAAAGCGGAGGCTCAGATGCCCACGGAAGCTACAGGGATTTTACAAAAATCGGCGATGTAACTATTCCTTACGAGTGGCTTTTGGCGATGAAGAAGAAAAAAGGAATTTAGAGTGAACAAGCAGGATATTTATTTTTTAAGGAAAACACTGGATCTTGCAAAAAAAGCCGAAGGGAATACCTCGCCAAACCCCATGGTTGGAGCTGTTATTGTAAAAAATAACAGGGAAATTTCCTGCGGCTACCATAAAAAAAGCGGCGAGGCTCACGCAGAGATTGAAGCGATAGATAACGCAAAGGCAAATATCAGCGGCGCAACTTTATATGTTAATCTTGAGCCATGCTGCCATTTCGGAAAAACCCCTCCCTGCGTTGATAAAGTTATAAGCTCAGGAATAAAACGCGTAGTTGCC
>JAQTUC010000064.1 GCA_028710385.1 Candidatus Omnitrophota bacterium | reverse complement strand
ATATATTTTTTTAAAAAAACAAACCCCAGTGCAACCAGCTGCCAGGCAGCTTGCTGCACTGGGGTAAAATAACCTGTTAGAATAAGCTATTTTTTACTCTTTACTTTATCAAGAAAATCTTCAACGTACTTCGCAACCAAATCCTTGCAGCCCAAGCCAAACGCAAGAGCAATACCTAATCCCAATGAGCCAAGGCCAACAGCTATAATAATGCTTACGGTTGAATGTATCGTAAGAGTGGCTATTTTAAGTTGTTCAAGGGCAATCGCTACGGTAAAAGCTATTATAGCAACCTGCGCTATCCTTCCAAAAAGATTGCCCTGCTCTACCCCGGCATTGGCAGAAGCGGTTTTAACTATACCGCTTAAAATTGCTGCCGCAAACATTCCGGCAAACAAAACAAATACTGCCGCCACAATGTTAGGTATATACAAAATTATTTTATCCAGTAAGCTCGCCGCCTGCTTTAAACCGGCTGCATCAGCAGCCACAAAAAGAGCGACAAAAATAATTATCCAATATCCTATAATAGCTACCAATTCCGAGGCGCATACATTAATGCCGCCTTTAAGCAGAAGGTTATTGAGGTTAACCTTTTCCGCCAGATTGTCTATTTTTGCCAGTTTAAGCGCCTTGGCAATTACTGCCTTTACGAGTTTTGCGATAATCCAACCAACCAGAAGTATTACTATAACTGCTGCGATGTTTACAAAAATGCTGCTTATTTTTGAAAGTATAACTTTTGCCGGCTCCAGATACACTATCTGTAAATCCATGCGCACCTCCTCTTTCTGCGAACAGAAAGTTTAGGGAACAACCAGCTATAAATTTATTTTGTATTTTTTATTTTAGCGCCTAAATCTTTTCTGGTATTAAGCCAATTAGCACGAAGATCAACAAGTTGATTATAAATGTTTTTTCTATCGGCATAATATTTCTGCGCGCCTTCATTTAATGCCGCTTTAATCGCTTTATCTTTGGGATTCTGTTTAGCCTGGGCGTATAGCGAGGCTCTTTCATCGTGCCAGGCAACTCTCATGACCCTGATCTGATCGTGCAGCCGGTCGCGCTCAGCAATAAAATCTTTTCTTGCCTGGGTCAGCTGGCCCTCAAGCTCTTTTCTGGCGGCAGAGCCGGTCGCAGCGAATACATAACTTACTGATGACAAAAGAAAAACAGAGATAAGAAACATAGCCAAAAACCCTTTAAAACGCATAATTCACCTCCTGAAAATAATTATAGGGTATATCCTATAATTATCAATAACTTTTTAGAAAAATTTCAAATGAGGCCAGCATTTTCCCAAGGTAATCCGCAGGGAAAATGTTAGACTGAATTAAACCCCACACCCAGCAATTACTGCAGATTTTTTGTTTTATCTGCTGGGTGTGGGGTTTAATTCACACTAGTATTTTTTCTTCGCCAGCACGGCTTGAAAAAATACTGTGTTCATTAAAGGTAAGGTTGAATGAATTTTTCCAGTTCTCTTTTGTTCAATGTCCCGACTTTCTTGGACATAATTTTACCGTCCTTAAAAAGAAGCAAGGTAGGTATACTCATCACTGTAAAAGAAGTGGCAATGTCCGAGGCTTCGTCAACGTTAAGTTTACCGACTTTTATTTTACCGTGATACTCTTTCGCCAGCTCTTCAATGAAAGGCGCAATCATCTGGCATGGCCCGCACCATGGCGCCCAAAAATCAACAAGCACAGGGACATTAGATTTAACTACTTCCTTATCAAAGTTGTCACTAGTTAGTTTTACTTCCATGGCACTCCCCGCCTGGCGCAAATACAGGCTTTTAAAAAGGTTAGTATTGTAAGAATTTCTATTATATGAATTTTTTCCGTGAGGTCAATTGCTGTTTTTGGTGTGCACAGTTTTACCTGCTATACCAATTGACTATTTCCCCGTCAATTAAAATAAAAGTTATAGTGTCGGCCGGGTCTTCTGTTTCCCAGTTTGCAACCGTAAAACGCTCTTCATTGTACTCTGTGGTGTAATCAACTAGGTCATCGCGCGAATATCCTAAATCCTGGAGGACAAGAGGGATATCAATATCAGCCTCAGCCGCATATGAATTAAACAACAAAAATACTGACGATAACAATATAATAAAAAATTTTCCCATATCCCCCTCCTTCAATGAGCGCACAACTTATGGCAGCCAAAGGCGAACATAAGTTGTATGCGCGAATTGAACCCCACACCCAGCAGATAAGACAAAATTTTTATTGATTGCTGGGTGTGGGGTCAAATTCAACTAGATAATTTTTTCTGTTTATAAACCAGAAAAAATTAGCTAGTTTCATTTGATTTTAACTCTTTTCTGAAATTCTTTCAAGGGTTTTCCGCGCAGGCACTAAAAAATATTTTTTTCGCGGGCTGATGAGGCAACAAAAAACATCTCAATTAATTCACTAATCAATCCGGTTCTAAAAATCAAATTTGGTTAAACTATCGCGCAATATTTGCCTCAAGGTTGTTTTACCTTTCGTTGTTTTAAAATATTGCTCGCGCCTCCGGTGCAGGGCATGAACCATTCTCAAAAATTTATGGTTATCTACCAATACATTCAATGCGCTTCATCGACAAGATCTATGGCGTGCCATGAACCTGAGAAAAAATTTCGCAAGAAATTTTTTTAAATGGTTCATGGTGGAGGTGGCGGGAGTCGAATCCGCGTCCCTACAGGGTTAATAAAGAGCTCTACATGTTTATTCTTTCATTTGTCTTTTCCTCCGGAACTGCGAAAGACAGCATTTCCGAAGAAGCATCTTTGAAAAGTTTCAAAGTAAACCTCTCAAAGCTAAAAGGCTTACTTCTATCCTCTTTGTTGAACCCTTATGCCTCTTGAGGCAAGAGATATAAGAGTCGCTTTTAGTGAACCAACGCTGGCGATACGCCAACGAAAGGCGCTCTAAAAGGGGTAGCTAATGCGCTACCTACACCAACTAATTGTGGTGTTGCGTTTAAATTTTTGTAAACCCTCACTAACGTAGTGGGCTTACCCGCACGACATGCAACCCTTTACCTCATCTATAGGTCGAGTCCCTTTCACCCCCAAATTGCCAAAGATCTTTTTTCCATTTAGAAAATACCATAAAATCAAAAAAATAGCAACGCCTATAGGTCACGGTTACGATGCCCGTATCGTCTTAAGGTTACGGTTTCAAGACGCAACCGAAAAACCTAACGATACGAGCTTCGTAACCTTAACCGCAACCTTATACATTATGAATATTTTTCTTGAAAATTTTGTATTAACCGCTAATATAATCTTTATTATGCTTAACACATTCAGATCTCATCACAAAAAAATAATGTGGATTCTGGCAATTGCCGTCATCCCCGCCTTTGTGCTTTGGGGGGGTATTTCATTTCTAAAAGAAAAAAATCAGAATTCGGTAGCCAAAGTAGGCGGCCGCACAATTACCTTAAATGACATGCGCTATTACGTAACTATGGTTCAACTGTCGCTGGCCCTTTCCGGCGCTCCGGAAAAAGAAAAAAATATATCAAAACAGGATATAATTCAAACTGCCTTTGATTACATCCTTCTTTTGTGGAAAGCTGACAAAGACAGGATAAAAGTAAGCGACAGCGAAGTCATAGCTTCAATAAAACAAATGAAGTTTTTCTCAAGGGACAAAACATTTGACCAGCAGCAGTACAAGCATCTTTTAAGGCAAATGCATATGGAGCCTCAAGTCTTTGAAGAATACATAAGAAATTTACTTAAAATAGAAAAGTTGTATCAGAAATACATCCATATTAACCCTTCAGAAACTGACGTAAAGAAACTCTATAGAAAAGATACTCAAAAGGCAAGAATATCTTACATTTTCATCCCGTACGATAAGCTGAAAGAAGGAATAAAAGTGCCTGAAAATGAGCTGGAGAAATTTTACCAGAAAAATAAATCCCTGTTTAAAGAAGGGCCGAAAATAAAAATAAAATACGCGATGATACCTGCGACAGACAAGGAAAAGGTAGCTTTAATAAAAAATGACTTAAACAATTTAAAAAGCATTGACGACCTTAAAACTAAATTTTCCACAGACATCAAGGAAACCACCTTTATCGGAAAGAATGACCCCATAGAGGGCCTGGGATGGCAGCCTGCGATAAACAGCATAGCTTTCTCTCTTAAGCCAAAAAAGATATCGCCCATGCTTGAAACAAGCGCAGGCTATATATTCCTGCAAAAAGAAGAAGAAAAAGCAGCTTTTACTCCGGAATTTACCGAAATAAAACCAAAGGTAGAAGAAGCCGCAAAAGACTCCCTGGCTAAAGAAAAGGCAAAAGTGCTGGCAGATAAACTTGCCGCAAAGATTAAAAATGAAAAAATAGAAAATCTTAAAAAACTTGCCGAGCAGGAAAACTATGAATTCAAGGAAACCGGAGAATTTAAATACTACGACTATATTGAAGGATTGGGCCTGAATGAAAGCGTGAGCAAAATAATTTTCTCTCTTAAAAAAGGCCAGATTTACCCTTATCCTGTCTTCCTAAGCAAGGGCGCATATATCATTCAGCTTAAAGATATAAGTTCCATTGACGAAGCAGATTTTACCGCCAAAAAAGAAGAATATCTCGCCCGCCTCAAGCAAAGCATGGATGTAATGCAGAAAATGAAATTCCTCTCGCAAATCAGAAAAGAATCAAACGCACGATTCTAAAACCACAAAAGAACAGATCCTTCGGCTCAGCCGTTCTCCTCACTCAGGATTAACGGTTTGACTCCTCTCACCATCCTTCATTTTGAGTTATCCTGGCAAAGTCGAAGGATTCGCACTATCATTTTTTCTGCGTGCAGGAGCACTTGAAAAACTATTTGTCTTAGATACTTCAGACGCTCTTTCCTCGCGTCTTCAGTATTAATTCGCACTATCATTTTTTCTGCGTGCAGGAGCACTTGAAAAAATGATGTGCTCATTAAATAAAAAACCCTGCGCTTTGTCTGCGCAGGGCCAATTAAATCAAAATTTTTTAGGAATTAATCTTCTACGGCAATTGCATTAACAGGGCACTGTGAAGCTACCTCATGTAAATCGCAGCCTGAACACTTATCAGCTTTGACCTTTGCAATACCATCAGTGGTCATCTCAAAGCAATCAGGACAGGCGCTAACACACAGTCCGCATCCAACACAAGTCGCGTTATCAACAGTTACTTTAGCCATTTTACCTCTCCTCTTTAATTATGCCTCTTTTTTATTTAAACCGTAATATTCCATATTCTTATCGGCAACTTCCTGCAAAGATTTAAGGCCTGCTTCGTCCTTCAAAAGATGCTTAAACCTTGCCTGAAGCTTAACGTATTCCAAAACCGGTTTAGGAGCAGGAACTTTAAAAACATTGGCTACTTTGCCGAATTCATATTCAATCAGCGGATATAAGCCGCAGGAAACAGCAGCTTTAGCCACATCAAACGTCGCATTTGAAGGATGGCCCCAGCCCAATGGACAGGGAACATGAACTTGTATATATTTTGGCCCGCGTATGCTTAATGCTTTTTTAACTTTCCTCTGCAAATCCTGTATATAGCCCACGGATGCTGTTGCTGCGTAAGGAATAAAGTGAGCAGCGCATATTTCAATTAACGGTTTCTTATTTCTCCAGTTTCCATGCCACTTGCTCCCCAAAGGAGAAGTTGTGGTTGAAGCTGTAAGCGGAGTTAAACCGCTACGTTGTATGCCTGTATTCATATACGCTTCATTATCATAGCACACATATAAAATATCATGGCCCCTCTCAAGCATGCCCGATAGAGCCTGTATACCTATATCAGCTGTTCCTCCGTCTCCTCCCTGCGCGATAACGCGGATATTATCAATTTTGCCTAAGTATCTTAAGGCAGCCTCAACTCCTGATGCAAGGGCTGAAGAGTTTTCAAACAAAGAATGGATCCAGGGGGTGCGCCAGGCAGACTCAGGCGCTTTCGTGGAAAATACCTCAAGGCAACCTGTTGAATTTGCAATCATTGTGTTCTTCCCTGCGCAATCGGCAACTATTCTTGCTGCAAGCGACTGGCCGCAGCCTGCGCAGGCAGTGTGCCCTGACACAAATAGATGTTCTTCAAAATGGCCTGCTTCAAAATGTCCCAAATCTGTTTCAGACATAAAATTCCTCTTTTAATAAAGACTGGTTAATGTTTAGAAATTCGCAGCGTACGTCTTTATCCTTTGAAATATCCACCATATCCTTGATGGTTTCAAGCGTAATGTCTCTTCCTCCAAGGCCCGCTACGAATCCGCTTACTTTGGGCTTTTTGTTGGCAAAAAGAGATTTTACTTCCGTATATACCGGGCCCTCGCTGCCTAATGAAATTGACTTATCAAGAACTAAAACCTTGCTTGCATTTTTAAGAGCTTCAAAAATTGCGTCTTTCGGAAACGGTCTGTAAGAAATAATTCTCAAAAGACCGATTTTCTTCCCTTTTTCTCTTTGGGCGTCTATGTAATCTTTTATAGTGCCGCAAACCGAGCCCATGGCAACTATCACTGTTTTTGCATCTTCAATTTTATAGGTTTCAATAAGCCTTAAACCTTTTCTTCCGAATATAGATTCAAATTCATTACCGATTTTAGGCATAAGGTCCAATGTCTCTTCCAGGGTTTTGTGCAATGAGTAACGCGCTTCAAGATACACCGAAGGATCGCCCAAAAGGCCGAAACTCATGGGGTCTTCCACGTCTAACTTGTATGGCGCCTTGTATGGCGGTAAGAATTTGTCTACTAAATCCTGCGAAGGAAGATCAACGGTTTCCATTCCGTGGGTTAAAATAAAACCATCCATATTCACCATAATCGGAAGCATAACGCGCGAATTTTCGCCAAGTTTATAGGCCTGTATGGTGAGATCAAGCGCCTCCTGGTTATTTTCGGCGTAAACCTGCACCCAGCCGGAGTCGCGAAGAGATATTGCATCCTGCTGGTCGTTCCATATATTTATAGGAGCAGAAAGCGCGCGGTTTGCGCAAACCATAACAACGGGAAAACGCATTCCCGCTATATTGAACAATACTTCGCTCATGTATATAAGGCCCTGCGAGCTTGTAGCTGTAAAAACACGAACACCGGTTGCAACTGCCCCTAATACAACGGTTGCCGCGGAATGCTCGCTTTCAACATTTACGAATTGCGAATTCATTTCTCCGGTTGCAACAAAATCAGCCAACCTCTCAACAATATGCGTCTGAGGAGTAATTGGGTAAGCTGAAATTACGCCAGGCTTACAAAGTTTTACTGCTTCAGCTACTGCGAATGAACCTTCAAGAAATTGTTTCATTTGTCTTCTTCTCCAGTCATTATGATATCTTTTTTGGGGCAAATATACACGCAAAGGCCGCAACCTTTGCAATAAGCGTAATCTGCCTTAAAAGTATTTTTTTCTTTTCCCTCTATACAGCTCTCAGGGCATACCAATTTGCAAAGCCCGCAGGCTATGCATTCTTTGCGCAAAAATTTAGGTTTTTTCCCGGAACGCCATGAACCTGTTAAATTTCTTTTTGAAGAGCCTGGTTTTGCAATTAATGGGCCAAACATATTATACCGCCTCGTATCCTTTTTTGATGGCTTCTATATTTTTATCCAAAATTTCCGGCTTTGCGGCGAATCTTGCCTTTACCGCTTTATTAATTGAATCAAGGCTGACGTCTCCGCTTATCTTTGCAAAAGCCCCCAGCAAAACAGTATTCGCGAAAGGCTTGCCTATTGTTTCAAGCGCTATTTTTTCTGCAAAAATATTAACCAGTTTTATGCCTTTAGGTTTTTCTTCTATATCTGATTCACTTCTTATGGCAATTATTGCAGTTGAGCCTTTTTTCATGCCGGAGAAACATTTTTCGCTTTTAATAAGGGTTGGATCTATTACAATAACATAGTCGGGGTTATATATCTGGGAACGCAGCCGCACAGGGTTTGTGTCAAATCTTATGAACGCATTCATTGGTGCGCCCATACGCGCGGCGCCGAATGAAGGGAAAGCGTAAGCATAAATTTGCTGGTGGAAAAAAGCTTCGCCGAGTATTGCTGCCGTAGTTATTGCCCCCTGTCCTGCCCTTGCAAATATCTTTACTTCTTTCACTTAAGCCTCCGTAAACTTGTATCTTATGATTCTTAGGTTTACTTAAAATTCAGCCGGATAACAAAGAAAGAAAAATCTATCACAAAAAGAAAAAAACGCAAGAAAAAAAATTACTGCTGACAC
>JAQTUC010000063.1 GCA_028710385.1 Candidatus Omnitrophota bacterium | reverse complement strand
CAGGGAAGAAGCAAACCAGAAAGTTCTTCTGGCAGCTTTAAGAAAAGGAGTATTTGCCAGCTCGCTTTTGGTTGCGATAATTTCCCTTCCTCTTGTCATTTTCACTCTTGGAATGAAAAATATCGGAGTTTATTATTCGGTGCTTTCCGGCCTTATCGCGGGCGTACTCATAGGCCTTGTTACTGAATATTACACTTCAAGCGGTTTTAAGCCTACGCGCTCAATTGCTGACGCTGCCATAACCGGGCCGGCAACAGTAATTATAGGCGGTATGGCTGTGGGTATGATGTCAACTGCGATACCTGTAATTATCGTAGGTATTGCCATAATGATAAGTTTTTATTTGTGCGGGGGTGCGAATAATTTTAACTCCGGGCTTTACGGCATAGCTATTTCCGCAGTAGGAATGCTTTCAACTTTGGGTATAACCCTTGCAACTGACGCTTATGGCCCGGTTGCTGATAATGCCGGCGGCAATGCTGAAATGTCACATCTGCCTCCTGAAGTGCGCAAAAGAACTGACGCGCTTGACGCTTTGGGAAATACCACAGCCGCAACAGGAAAAGGCTTTGCCATAGGCTCTGCAGCATTAACAGCACTTGCCCTTATAGCTGCTTATCGCGACCAGGTTGACATAATAGTTAAACAAAGAGGGTTAAGCGTAAACCTGGATTTAACTCTGCTTAGCCCTAAAGTATTAGTCGGGCTTTTCTTAGGAGGAATGCTGCCGTTTTTGTTTTGCTCAATGACAATGCGCGCAGTAGGCCGCGCTGCCGGAAAAATTGTCGTTGAGGTGCGCAGGCAATTTAAAGAAATAGCCGGAATTATGGAAGGTAAAGCCAAGCCTGATTATGCCCGCTGTGTTACAATTGCAACAAGCGCAGCTCAAAAAGAAATGATCGTACCATCGCTTTTGGCAGTAACTGCACCTATTGCGGTAGGCTTGCTGGCAGGTATTGAAGCTGTTGCCGGGCTTTTAACCGGCGCTACTGTAACCGGTTTTGTTTTAGCTATAATGATGGCTAACTCCGGCGGCGCCTGGGATAATGCCAAAAAATACATTGAAGAAGGCCACCACGGAGGAAAAGGCTCAAGCGCGCATAAGGCAGGCGTTGTAGGAGATACCGTAGGAGATCCGTTTAAGGACACATCAGGGCCGTCTCTTAACATTCTTATTAAGTTAATGTCAATGGTTTCTATAGTTTTTGCATCTTTTATTATAAGCAATACACTGTTTAAGTAATTAAAAATAGATAATTTCCAAAAAGGCAGAGCTTAACCGCTTTGCCTTTTTGTTGCCGTAAGCACGTCCAAATGCCTCATTTTTCGTGATTTTGCGCCTAAATTTGATATAATACAATAATATGCTAAATGGCTATTTAAGGCAGAAGAATGAACAATGGGAAAGCCTTTGCAGGCGTTGCGGAGGATGTTGCGGCGCTTTTGATGACCCTTGCAAGCACCTTAAAAGAGATAAAACCGGCCTTTGCTTTTGCGAAATATATTCTGCGAGACTCGGCGAAAGAGAAACGCTGGCCGGAGAGAAATTTAATTGCGTTCCTATACGTGAGATTATCAATACTTCCTGGAAAAATGACTGGCTGTGCCCGTATAAAAACAACTTACAGTAACCTTGAAAGCAAAACAGCTCAAACTATGAATGAATAAGGCATTGCGCATCATACAGCTCATTGAGAAACAGGCGAAAAAATATGGTTTGCCGCTGCTTGAGGAAGACTACAGGAAAGATACGCCGTTTAAAATACTGATTGCCTGCATTTTAAGCCTGCGCACAAAAGATGCAGTAACAGACAAGGTAAGCAAACGGCTCTTTAGAGCGGCTGATACCCCCGGAAAAATGGTTAAATTAACCGAAAAGCGTATTGAACGGCTTATTTACCCCGCTGGTTTTTACAGAAACAAGGCAAAAACCATAAAAGGAATCTCCCGGGACATAATAAGTAAATTTTCAGGGAAAGTCCCAAGAGAAATTGAACAATTACTCTTGCTTAACGGAGTAGGCAGAAAAACTGCCAATCTAGTACTTGGGCTAGGTTACAATATCCCGTCCATATGCGTTGACACGCATGTGCATAGAATATGCAACCGCCTGGGCCTAGTTAAAACAAAAAATCCGGCTGAAACTGAATTTGCTTTATACAAACTCATACCTAAGCAATACTGGATAAAGCTTAATTCAATTTTAGTTGTATTCGGACAAAATATCTGTGTGCCTGTTTCGCCGTTTTGCAGCAAATGTAATGCGTACAACAATTGCAAACGCATAGGAGTTAAAAAACACCGTTAAAATTATGATACTAAAAGGCCTGAATTTAGGCGGTTGGCTAATGATGGAAGGTTATATTCTTGGGGGAAGGAATATAGCAGAGAACGTCTTTAAACAAAATTTTAAAAAAGTTAACGGCGGCGCTGCGCTGACAGAATTTACGCGCTTATTCAGAGATAATTTCATAAACGAACAGGATTTCAAAAACATATCCGCAATGGGAGCGAATTGCATACGCCTTCCTTTTAACTGCCGTCTTCTTGCCGAAAAAACGCCTGGCGGAGTTTCATACCTTAAAAAAGCATTTACCTTGGCAAATAAATATAATCTGGGCATCATTCTTGACCTGCATGCAGCGCCCGGAGCGCAGAATTGCGACTGGCACAGCGACTCAACAGGAAAAGCATTGTTCTGGGAGAAAGAAAAATACCGCAAAGAAACTTTTAAGATATGGGAAAGGCTGGTTACGCAGTTTAAAGATGAACCGGCATTAATAGGTTTTGACATCATAAACGAGCCTGTCCTTGGCAAAAAACCAACAACCCTGCTTGCTAAGTTCTATAAAGATGCCATAAAGCGCATCAGAGCCATAGATAAAAAACACACAATATTTCTGGAAGGAAGCCTGTGGGCGCAGCGCATAGATTTTTTAAAAGACCTGCTTGGAGAAAACATCTCCGTAAGCATTCATACCTATCAGCCCCTGGAATTCACTTTTAATTTTGTGCCCCGTTACAACTTTCCCGGGAAAATAAACAACGAGCACTGGGACAGCGGAAAAATAAAAAAATATCTTGAGCCTTACTTTTTATTTTCAAAGAATAACAACGTGCCTATATTTGTCGGGGAATTCGGAGTAAACTGGAGGGGCGGTTTCTGGGGAGAACTTAACTGGCTAGACAGCATCCTTAAGGTATTTGAAGAATTTGAAATGAGCTATACTTATTGGACGTATAAAGCAATTGCCAATTCGGTATTTCCCGATGGATTATACCAATACATTCAAAATAACAAATACGTGCAAAGGGAAGGCCCTGTCTATGGATGGGAAAACTATGCAGTTGATTTTAAAAAAGAAAAAAATATACTTGCTGATTTTTGGCAGACAAAAAATTTTACCGCAAATTCAGCAATTATTTCAAAACTAGAGGAGTTTTTTAAAAAATGAGAACACAGAGAAACGTTGTACCGGCCCTTCTTACGGATAAAAAAGAAAATCTTAGCCGCATGCTTGATATCTGCTCCGGATTCTGTAATTATGCCCAGATAGACATAATGGACGGGAAGCTTGTTCCTTCAAAAAGCATAAGCGTTAAGGACCTTTCCGGCATGCGTTTTCCCATAAGAAGCGAAGCCCATTTAATGGTTGAAGACCCCCTTGAATGGATTGAGGCTTTTAAAAATGCCGGCTCAACCAGGGTAATTTTTCATTTTGAAATAAAGGAAAAAAACCATCTTAAAATAATTGACGCTATCAGAAAACAGAATTTAGAAGTGGGGATAGCAGTTAACCCCTCAACCAAAATAAAAGATTTTGAATTTTTAATCAATAGGGTAAATTGCGTGCTTTTTATGTCAGTTATACCCGGATTTTACGGCTCAAAATTTATTCCGGAAGTGCTGGACAAAATAAAGGAATTCAAAACGCTGTATCCGGAAAAATGCGCAGGCATAGACGGCGGAGTCAAGACAGAAAATGTTAAAACAGTTGCCGAAAGCGGAGTAAATTATGTTTGCGTGGGAAGCGCGATACTTAAGGCTGAAAACCCAAAAGAAGCGTTCCTTAAAATAAAAGGTTTGTTAAATGGATAAGCTTTCAAAAATATTTGTATTTATTCTTATAGTGTCAGCGCCTTTGGTATTTTATAAATATTTTTATAAACCCAAAGTTAAGCACACAGGAAAAAACATAATCACTGAGGCACCGGCCAAAAAACCGGAAATAGCCCTGATTTTTGATGACTTGGGGGAAAGCCCAAGGGATTTAACCGAAATTCAATCTCTGGATATACCGGTAACGGTTTCAATTATTCCCGGGCTTAAGTTTTCAAAAAGCATTGCGCAGACCGCAAAGCTTTACGGTTTCAGCGTTATGACTCATATTCCGCTTGAACCAAAAAATGCGCAGAAATACGAAACCGCAAAATACAAGTTTATAAGCAGCTCTATGCCAAGAAGAGAGCGGCTCGCCCTTCTTAGATATTACCTTAACTACATACGCGTTGCCATAGGCGTAAACAACCATATGGGTTCTGCCGCAACCGAAGACCCCAGGCTTATGAAAGAGCTTATGAAAGCGGTCAAATATAACGGCCTTTTTTTCATAGACAGCCGCACGTCAAATAGTTCAGTAGCCTGCGAAGCAGCTAAGAAAGAGGGCGTGGTCTGCGATAGTAACGGCGGCTTCATTGACGCAGTAGAAGATGTAAATGCAATGCAAAATAAATTTTTTGAACTCATTAAAAAAGCCGAAGAAAACCAGAAACTTATAGTCATAGCCCACCCGAGAAAAAAAACCTTCTTTTTGCTTCATAAATTATTGCCAAAAGCCCGGGAACGGGTTAAGTTTGTAACCATCAAAGATTATTTGGGCCTATAAACAATCCTTCAGAGGTTTTAAAAAAATGAAAAAAGTGCTCCTACACATATGCTGCGGGGTTTGCGCATTCGCGTGCATAAAACATCTTAAAGAGGAAGGTTACTGCGTTGAAGGTTTTTTCTATAACCCTAATATTTTTCCGGAAAATGAATATAGTAAACGCGAAAACGCGGCTAAAGACGTCTGCGATATTAATTCAGTAAAATTTAACAGCGGTTTATACGAGCCTCTCAAGTGGGATTCAATTTGTTCTGCATACGCAAATGAACCAGAAGGAGGTATGCGCTGCGATTTATGCTACAAAATACGCCTAGAGGAAAGTTTTCGTAAAACAATTGAACTCGGTTGTGATTTATTTACAACAACCTTATCGGTCAGCCCGCATAAAAAAAGCAAAATTATAAATGAAATAGGTTCCGCAATCGCTGCCTCGCATTTTATGCCGGCAGATTTTAAAAAAAATGACGGCTTTAAAAAGACCATGGAATTTGCCAAAGCGCATAATGTCTACAGGCAGAATTATTGCGGATGCAGCTACAGCTTAAGGCAAAACCTTAAGGGAAACAAGCAAAAATGAATGAACCGTATTATTCGTTTAATAAATACCTTCGTGAAAAATTCGGCGAAAGGGTGCACCGCATAAGCATAGATGCGGGTTTTGCCTGCCCGAACATTGACGGACGGCTGAGCAAAGAAGGGTGCATCTATTGCAACAATAAAGGCTTTAGCCTTTTTACCGGCAAAACAAAAGACATCAGAAGCCAGATAGAAGAATCAATAAAATACTACAGGCAAAAATCCGGCGTTAATAAATTCCTTGCGTATTTTCAGGCATTCAGCAATACATACGCAAGCCCTGAAGAATTAAAAGAAAAATACGATGTTATTAAGGACTTTCCCGAGATCGTCGGGCTTTTTATTTCAACCCGGCCTGATTGCATTGATGAAGAAAAACTAAAGATCATAGCGCAATATCAGAAAGATTATCTGGTCTGGATTGAATACGGGCTTCAAAGCGCAAACAACAGCGTACTTGAAAAATTAAACAGAAATCACACTTATGAAGATTTTTTAAAGGCGGTAAACCTTACAAGAAAATACGATATAAACATAGGCATACATTTAATTCTTGGCCTGCCCTGGGTTAACCATGAAAATGCAATTAAAGAAGCGAAGTTATTATCTAAACTTGATATTCAGGGGATAAAATTCCATCTTTTGCATATTTTTAAAGAAACAAAATTACACGAAATGCATAAAGAAGGAAAAATTACGCTTATGCCTGAGAAAGATTATATAAAACTTGTATGCGACTTTCTTGAGTATATTCCTGAAAATATAGTAGTGCTGCGGCTTATATCAAGCAGCGACCCTAAAATGCTGGTTGCGCCGTTATGGATGAACAATAAAACCAGTATAATCGCTGCTATTAAAGAGGAGTTTGCGCGCAGAAAAACATGGCAAGGGTGCCGCGTAAAAAAATAAAACTATGAAAACAATAGCCTTACGCGTGTCAAAAGCAAACTTAGTTATTCCGGAAGAAAGCAGGCAGGCAGCCGCTATAGGTAATGGCATTGTCGTGTTTGTTGGCATCGAAAAAAATGACAATGACACAACCATGGAAAACATGGCAGAAAAAATTACAAACTGCCGGATCTTTGAAGACGAAAACAAAAAATTGAATTATTCGGTTAAAGACAAAAACTATGAAATTTTATGCGTGCCCAATTTCACTCTTTGTGCTAATATTAATAAGGGCAGGCGGCCATCGATTGAAAACGCGATGCCGCAGGATTTAGCGTGTAAATTGTTTGAAAATCTGATTATTCTTCTTAGGGCGCGCGGGATACCTGTTAGTTCCGGGGAATTTGGAAAAACCATGAGCATAAACACTGAGTGCGCAGGCCCTGTTAATATAATCATAGAGATATAGAGCTTTCATGAATAAAACGCGGATTTTATTGATTTGCCTTATAGCTTCACTGTGCCTTCACGCCTTTTTTCTTACTTATTTTACATTTTATCTTAAGGCTTCAGGCACGCCGGCAATATTTTCCTGGCCGGAAATATTGACTAAAACGGACCTGCTCATTACCAATAGACCTGTTCAATTTGACAGAGCGATTAACTTTAGCAGGGCCTCAATTGTAGATAAATCCTACTTTTTGCCTTCTCTGGAAAAGCCTATTGTTGTGGTTAAAAAAGAGGGCCTGGCACAAGATCAACTTAAAATCAGCGAAAGCCAGGATATTCCGGCTTACAGCGCCAAAGAAACAGATTATCTGTATTTATGGGAAAAACCAAAAAGTCTGATAGGCTGGGAAAAAGAAACAATACAATACAAGGCTTTTGTTTCTCCTTATGGTAAAGTAATTATTTCCTTTCCCACTAAACTTCCTGTAAATTCAAGCACTAATATGTCTTCTCAGGACTACACAAGGCAGGCTGCAATGTTTTTAAAAAACAGATTTCTCTGGACAAAAGTTGAGACAGTGGTAAGATAATCATGAAAATTGAATTATCTGTTTTTCTAACGGTAATATTCAGTGTATTAATTACTATTCTTGTGGTAATTGAGCTCCTTGAAGAACGCAGGAAAACCGCAATAAAAAAAGATACGCACCTTAAAAAAGAAAAGTGCAGCGTGTGTACATCGTTGTATTTTATCTCGTCGGGTCTTAAATATTGGCGTTGTCCGTTTTGTAATAGTTTAAACAAATAAGATGGTTACAGAAATAGGTATTGGAGCTGGAGATATTTGGCACTTTCTTGATAAACACGGGGAAGTGACTCTTGCCCAGCTTTTTGCAGGCATAGAGAAACCCAAGGAAGTGCTCCTTATGAGCTTAGGCTGGCTTGCCAGAGAGGGGCATGTTCTTGTGCGCTTTGAAGATAATGAGTACAGAATAAATCTGCGTAAAGGCTCATAATAAAAAGGAGTGCGCAATGAAAAAAGGTTTAGTTTTAATAATGGTTTCCGGAATAATGGTTGTTATCACTATTCTGGCAGTTGTTGCGCTTAATTTAATGACAGTTGAATCCCGCACAGCAGAACATAAAATCAAAAGAACCCGCGCCTATTTTTCCGCACAAGCTGGAATAGTAGATGCTTTTGAACGTTTAAGACGGGGCGAGCAGGCGCTTCCGGCAGCAGGGAACCAGGTTATTTATAACTTAGCTGCCGTAACCGGCAATACTGTAAATACTTACAACCCCAGAATAATAATAATGTCGCGCGGCGCTGCAGACAGAACCATAGTAAATAACGGCATTACATATACGTGCCGCGCAAACACCGGAACAAGCCAATCAGCAGCCTGTCTCTTTGCTACTGTAGATTATCAGTAGTATCTTCTGTTGGTTTAAAGTAACAGGCTTTTCTTGACAGAAAAACCTTTCTCTGCCAAAATATTCTTTTCTCCAATCCCGGTTAATTTTTGAGTACATTTTTTGGGTTATTTAATT
>JAQTUC010000062.1 GCA_028710385.1 Candidatus Omnitrophota bacterium | reverse complement strand
TACATATCCGGTATGCCCCAGGCCCCACAATAACGAAGTTAGTATAACGGCAGCTACTGCATTTTTGAATAATTTCTTTGTCAGGCTTATTCCAAAAAGCCGAAATATTATTTCTTCATTAAAGCTGGCGGTAAGGCTTACTGCGAATACGCTAAAAAGCGGAACATATGCCGAAGAAAACTCAGCCAGCTTAAACCATTCTCTCCATACGCCTAAATATTTCTGCCCCAGGTAAAACGCAATTGCCTGCAGCCCCAGCGTTATAACCGTTATCACATAACCAAGGACTACGGCCTTACTGATATTCCTGTTAAAAAAGTTTGCCCTTATATAGTGCAGAAAAGCAATGCGTTTATTTTTATGAAAAACTTCGTGAGCCAAAAACTCTCCGCCTAAGGCCGGCATAATAAAACCGATAAACAACAAAATAATATTTAAAATTGTGCGCGTTAAATGAAGCCCTATGTATGACGACATGCTGGCGCTTGAAGGATACACCGCAAAGACATCCTGCAGCCCGTTAAAAACATCAACAACATTAATCACAGCTATAACCAGCGCGAGAGAGCAAAACCATTTCTTTAGAGGCCTGGCAATTACATCGTAGCGCCTCCTGACCACTATATTTACGGAAATCATTGTAAGAATTACAAGAAGAATAAAATAGAAATTATGAAGATATTTTCCCAGGATAATCTGATTTTCGGCGTAACGCTGGAAACTCTCCGGAACCTCAAGACGGTTTTTATAGCATTCAAGTATCTCATCTCCTGAAACAGTGGCTCCGGTAAGAAGCTTAGCTGTCCCCTGATTTTCTTTCCACGGAATATAAACGCCTTTTTTGCTCCATGAAAAAGAATAATCAATTCTTTTCTCAAGACGCATTGCTTTCTTTTCATAGAATTCATATTGAGTAAAATCAATGCCGTAAGCGTTCTTTAAAAATGTTTCCGCTTTCTCCCTGGCGCCGTCCTCCTCACCCGAAGGCCGCGGCTCTATATCTTCTATAAGATGAACGTAAGCCACCACATCTCCGCTTTGAGGGCTTATCAGCAAAACATAGCCTTCCTTCTGTAATTCCTTGTAAAATCTTACTTTCCAGAAAAATAAATCATAGTTGTATTGCTTTATAAAATTCTCTTCGCCTTTACTGCCTATGGTTATTTGAAGATAGCGGTTAAACCAGTCATCTACTCCGAAAACAGTTACCTTGGAATACTTTCCGGAGTCTATGCCCTTTGACTTAAGATAATTTTCTGCGGCCAATTCAGCTTTTTGCTTGTTTACTGAAAGCTCAAGGAAGGAAAAACGCGGGTATTCCAGTTTCTGCCAGAAACCAAAACATAAAAGCGCGACAATAACAAAAGCCAGCCATTCCCTGAATTTTAAATTCATATTTTATATAAAGATTTAAAAGGCGGGACATTCAAAACATTAATTTTCGGCTGCATTAAATCAGTATAGCATAGTTTTTCCGGATTTGGGCGGTTTTTTACAATTAGTAGAAAAAAGTCAGAAAAAAATCCCGTTTGCCGATTTAAAAATTCCGCTTTTTGGTTTAAAATTTTTAAAATGAGTAAATACAAAAAATTATTCAATCTTTCAATTCTTGCCGTTATTGTTATCATCTTTAGCGGCTGCGCAACCTGCCAACCGCAATACCATAAATCCTTAAGCGACAATCCCCGCCTTGCTGAAGCAAACATAAGCTATAAAAAAGCTATTCGCTGGGCTGCTAAAGGCGACTGCGAAATACACCCATTCAACGCAAAAGAAGACTACAGAAACGCCAGTTCGTATCTCTCTGATACTATTTTTAAATTAAAACAACTGGGGCATGACAATAATATAGATGTCAGTGAAGAAATTTATTACTGCGAAAGTTTGAAGAATAAAATACACGAAGATACTGCCAAAGCGGAAAAGGCGCTGCTTCCTTAAAAACAATCAAACCATATTTATTTTTGCACTTTTAGCTTGTTGCTTCTTTGTTTTATTTCATTATCCAGCCCTGCAATAATCTTATCAAGCTGTTGAACGAATTCAGCAGAACAGGAATGCGCAACATATAAATTCCTCAGTTCTTCGTTTGCTTTTTTGGTGGCTTCACTTTGCTTTATGTAATAAGCATTTGCCGTATCTATGTCTTTATTCATGGCAGCTTCCATGGCCAATTGTCCGTATTCCAGGCTTTGCTTCTTAAGCTTATACATGCCAGTCAACTCCTCAGGCGGAATTATTTCATTCATCTTCCTGCTCGCGGTTAAACCTATTTCTTTAAGCTGGGCAAGCGAGGCAACAATCTCTGATTTTTTATTCATCCTGTCTATTATGACCTGGCCTTTCTGATTAAGCTCACGCGTGATTAATTGTTCCTGCCTAAAATAATCAGTTACCTGCTTGCTGTTTATCCAATCCTGGCAGGATGAAACGCTTTTAGACTTATCAACCGTATTTGCTGCTTGCGGAGCAGTTGATTTTTCTTCCGGCTTGGTTTCACTTTTATCAGCAGACTCCTCCGGAATAGAAGAAGGTTTTATTTTATTCCCGTCAATACTTTCAATCTGGTCCATATAATAAGTTATCGGTATGCCGCCAACATCTATTTTTATTTTATCATTTGTCCTTTCAATTATTTTTCCTTCCACTGTTTTTCCTGAATTTAGCGTAATCTTTTCCGCAAAAACAGGCAAAGCATAGAATAAAAACATTGCTGCCAGAATTATATTCATTTTATTTTTCATATACCTCCTATTGCCGCCAAGGCAATTATCCTTTACGCATAGAATAAAATTTTTCGCCGGAACCGGGAACAGGCATTTCTTTAACAACAACAAAACCCCAATGCTCATATTTTCTTGCGTTTTCAAAACTTTGGGTTATTAATGTGCAGGCAATATTTTCCTTCGCTGCCTTTTCAAGCATAGGCCTTATTAACTGCGAGGAATAACCCTCTCCCCTAAACTGCGGCTGCACAGCAACCAGATGCAGATACCATTGCGGCTCTGTCCCAAGATGCGCGGTTAAAGCTGAGATAACTTCATTCACTGCCTGCATCCTCTTTGGGGTTTCCGGATTTGCAAAATCTTTTTCACTGAAAGGGTCAACATCCGCGTCTTCCAAATGGCTCATGCCCGGAGGAAACCAGATGCTTATCGCTTCAAGATTTACGGATATTGCCTGGCGCAGGGATTTTGAAGAGCAGGAAGTTACGAGCGAGCGGAAAAATCTTTTCTTAAGAATGAGATGGCCTGGCTCATCCTTAAACATAAAATTGCCGATAGGGTCATTGTTGGCGATAAACGCTTCTGCTGATACATCAGCCATTTCACTGATGCGCGTAAGCGGCACTTCATACAGCATTCTTTCCTGCCTTTGGAGTTACTTAACGCGTGCCGGTATAAACATTTCCGTATGCGAAGATTCTTTTTGAAACCTGTTGATATAACCGTAATCTATTTCAAAAAAATTTCCGTAAATGTAATCCTGCGGCACCTCAAAGGTATAAAAATCTCCTATGCTTCTGGTAAATTCATTTATCCTGTCGTAATCATCCGGCAGGTAGGTTACGCCTATTATCTCATTGGCGTATTCAATAGGCTCTACAATTTTAAATTTTGCAACAGGCGCGGCGTATACATATTCCTCATACTCAACCGCATAATCTACGGCTCTGCGCTCTTCAAAATCTACAAGCTGCGCCCTTACTTTAATATATGGCCAGGGCTCGGCAAATGCATTAAAAGACAAAAGCAAACCGGCCAAAGCTATGAATATTATTTTTCTCATGCTTCCCCCTTGTTAATGAATAAACAAACAAAGCGTTGTAGTGTCAACGCTTTAATGTTAAATCAAATTGTATATTTTGCGCTAAACCAGAACTTGCGGTTATTTTACTGCTGGATAATATAGCGGTCAAGACAAACCATTTTCAGGGCGAAAATGGCGCAATTATTTATCTTCCGGAAAAACTATAAAAAAAGGCAACCGGCGGCCTTTAAGCCTTTGCCTTGCTCTCCATTAATAACTGGTAGTTTGGAATAATATGTTCGCCGAAAAGTTTAGCGTAGTCCAGGGCATCAGGTCTGTTCCAGGTCTGCTGAAGCTCGCCTATAACAGCAAACGTATCAACGGGAATTACGCCTGCCTGCGCAAGCCGCGCAATTGTTAAATCAGTTGCCATTTTGCTCCAATTGCCTGAAGCATCCACAACAGCATACACTTTATAACCTGCTGCAACAGCAGAAACAGCCGGGAATGCAAGGCAAACGCTTGTAAGAGTTCCTGTCATAACCAGGGTTTTACGTTTGGTTTCTTCAACGGCTTTCACAAATGCAGGCACGTCCCAGGCGTTAATCTGGCCCTGGCGCGCAACGTATTTTGCGTGCGGAGCAAATTGCGCAATCTCCGGAATAACCGGGCCGTTTGGGCCTTCCGGCACAGACGCAGTTGTAATAACGGGAATTTTAAGCATTGTAGCCACCTTTGCCAGAGCAATGACGTGGTTACGCAATTCAGCCACGCACATATCCTTTACAAGGTTAAACAAGCCGCTTTGATGGTCAATTAAAAGCATGGTAACTTCATTCGGGTCAATCATTACTTTTTGAACCATTGAATCCTCCTTTTAAACATCAATTGTCGAGAATTTGCTTTAACCGTAAAACCATATTAGCAATGTTTAATGGAATAAAAAAGTAGCTGATCACTTTTTAAATTGATTTTTATCTACTTTTGCGGTTTAAACTTAGAGGCGGGCCAGGCAGGATAAGTTATGCTTTACTCTTCGCGAAGATATTGTAATTGGTTCAAAAATTTTCATTTTAGTTGCCCGGGTTACTCCAAACTTCTTTCTTGATTTTCCATTGCCCGTTTTCTTTGGCCAGATAGACTGTGCCGTTTTGTTTTATTCCGGTAAGATTATTTGTTCCGGTAAGCGAAAGAACTCCTTTATCCTCGTCAATCTTCTCCTCTATAACAGCCACGTCCTTATTGGATAACCTTTTCATCGCCTCCATTTCAGAGCGGATCTGATCTTGGGTAGTAGCGTTAACTTTTGCCACTACTTCTGCCGCCATATTTTGCTTGAATTGCTCCACATCTAAGTTATTTATTGCAGCGGTATATTGCCTATAAACACTTTTCAGCTCCCCTTCTGCTCTTGCCGCATTAGGAAACACAAAAATACTTAACAAAAATATAAATGATAATATTTTTCCGTAATTTACTTTTTTATTCATTTTCCCTCCCTTGTTTACGGTTATTTTTGCGCCATTCCCAGTGTAAACATCCATACTGATAAGAGTACAGTGACTGCGCTTGCATACAAACTTATTCGTAAGGGTAGATTAAAATTCCCTATTTTTACCGGAAGATTTAAAATAAGCCTTAGCAAATGCATAATAGATACAATTAAAAAAACAGCGCTTGCAACAACCAATGCTACTTTTTCCATAACTTACCTCCTAGAATAAAAAAGCAATTCCTATTACTCCCTGCTTCGCAATATAAACATAAGCCAATTCTGACACTCTTAGCTTCTAATATTTATTTGGCCGGTTATCCCTGTAAGCGTTAAAAGGAATTAAAGATTATTCTGCCAATCAGGTAAGATGCGGCGTTACAGGAAAATGAAACAAAAAAAGATTTTTTAAGGTTAATATTCAATACAAAATAATACAAAAATGCCTCCAGAATAACCGCTGTCATTTCGCTTACTATCAGGGACCGCCGCGAAACATTTATTAAAAACGGGAACACAAACCATCCATAGGGCAAGGTTGCAAAAGAACCAAAGAAACCGGCGAATAACAATCTTCTGATTTTTTGTAAAATCAGCGTCTTTTTGAGAACAAATTTAAAAATAAAGAATAATACCGATATTTCAATTACAATCGTGCAGAAGAACGCAATAAGAAATCGGTATTCATGCGCCATATAATTATTTTTGATATGAAATATGAATTCAACAGTCAAATAACTAAATCATTATTTTTTGAATGTTTCTCTAAGGTTTTCTAGTTTAGGCTTTTCAAATACCTGTATCCGCGGCTTTCTGCCGCGAAATTTTGATATTCGCTTTGATTCATACAAAATAACTTTACTCTCAACAAAACCGGCAATTGATAATTCTGTATCCTGCTCAATCAAAGGATTGCTATCCGGAACAGAACGAGAATATTCAGGGCCATTCATAATTATTTTAGCAAGCAAAACGTTTTCGTCGTCTATAGACGGCCAGCCAGTACTCGGCTTATAAATTTTTATATTGCGCAGGCCAACAGAATCAATATAGCTTTTTTCGGCAGCATATATCTTCATCCCGTTTAATTGATATCCGGCACTTACGCATTCGCCAGGCTGAATTATCCTCACCGGTTCTTTTGGAGGTAAAACCCCGAATACATGAGTAATTAACACAATATCCGGAAAGGTTTCTAAGTTTACTATAGTCGTACATTCTTTCACATAATGATACCCTGCCTCAATTACATCCGCATACATCAAATTGCAAAACGAAAGTAAGAAAACTAAAACTAAAAACACTTTCGTTACGACCGGGTTCATGATTTTACGGATAACTCTTGCCATAAAACACCTCCGTTTGCCTTGTCAGCATTTCTCAAATCAAAGCCTATCGCTCTCTCAAGACTTCAACGCTAATTACAGATTGCATAAACCCCTCTGCCCCTGAACTTGTGCGTATTTTACTGCGGAAAGATTTTTCGGTCAAGGCAGAACCATTGTCCACCTCCGGGGTGGACGGGGTTAGAGTAGTTTACTGCGGGAAAATTTAGCGGTAAAGAGATTGAATGGCGGGCTATTATGTTATTGTGCTTACAGGTTATCAGAATGATGGGTTAGAAAATAAAGATTATGGGAACTGTGGACTTATCCCAGAGATTTCTTTTACGGAAAAAACAAATATTTAAGGGTTTTACCTATGGATTTTTTCTGGGTATCGTTATTGTCGTAATCAGTTCCATAAAACATCCAATACTTTAAACCGAGTATACCGATAGCCATGGAAATTGTACTGCTTCCTTTCCTTTCTATTCTTACGCCTTCATCTTTAACCCAGTTTTCGCCATCGCTTGAAAATGCGGAATAAATTTTTCGGGAACCGATATTGCCATGCGCCTGATAATACATGCGGTACCCGTTAGGAAGTTTAATTGTTGAAGTCAGATGGCCGTCAAGCTCAATATATTTTTCAAAACTGAAATTAATGCCGCCGTCATAAGATACCGCACTTACTATGCGCGAGTCCTCATCAAGAAACATTCGCCAGATATCGCCCATTTGAATAACATCGGGGTTTGTTACCTTTTGGAACGTAAACCTTATGCCGTCTTCTCTTTTAAAATCTATTCCATCGCCGGATATCGCGGAAGCAATAATAAAATTGCCTTTGGATAAAACCGGATTTTCTCCTGAATAAAGGTACTCACGATAATACATTCTATATCTTCCGTCGGAAAGCTTTACTACTGAAGGCTCTTTGGCACTGGTGTTGGCAGGCAAACCGGAAACCGTAACTTTTTTATCTTCCCATTTTACGCCGTCTTTTGTCATTTTAACAAATATCCTGCTTTTCCTAGAAGACGGATTCCTGGAAAAATAAAACCTAAGGCGCTCTCCGTCAAAAACAGCGCAAGGAAATAACGCAGGCTCAATCAAAGGTTCGCTGGTTTTTGTCCAATTAAGGCCGTCATCGGAAATAGCGCAGGCAAGCTGCGCTGTTCTATCGCTGGGCCCGCCTCTTGCTCCCGCCGACATCCCCCCTCCAACAATACCACCAATGCCGGCGTGGGCGTTAAAATTTATAACTGTAAGGCTGAGAGTCAAAATAACTGCCAATCTCACCATACCACCTCTATAAATTGTTGGATTAATAAAATTTGCCGTCTACCCGCTAAACTTTGATATATTTTACTGCGGGAAAATTTAGTGGCCAAACAAGACCAGCTTCCGCCTCCGGGCGTAGAAAATGGTTCAGCATTGCTTAAAATCTATATGTTAAAGATGTTGTTATGGCTGTTTCAGAAACAAAACGTCCTTCTATCGTAAAAGTAACGCGGTCAAAAATTAATGATTCAATACCCACCAACGGCCCCATTTTGTTTTTGCCTCTTATTTTTTCATCCTCAGTGAAATAACCAACGCCCCGATCGTCAAAAAAGCTTACCCCTTTATATATGTTGTAAAAGGAATAATACCCGCCGACGTAAGGCATGATTTTTAATTTGTCATTTACCTTCCAATCGTAGCTTACATAAGGCGCTATCTGAGTTTCATATGTTTTAACGGGTGCGTTTGCGTCTATAAATTGCGGGTCAGATGTTCCGCTTATAGATTTTGCCTTGTTGGAAGCCATATTAAATTGCGCATCTATGCCTAAACCAAAATTATTTTTAAAACGGTAAGAAGCATTTACTCCAACCCCCCAGAGAAATCCA
>JAQTUC010000061.1 GCA_028710385.1 Candidatus Omnitrophota bacterium | reverse complement strand
AGTTTGCGCAGGGGGTTTCTTTTGCCCTGGCGCAGCTTATGGCGGCTTATTCAAGAGAAGATGAATTTAATGCCGATGAAATAGCGGTTAAATATACCCTGGCTCTTGGATATGACCCTAAGGCCGGCATAAATGTTATGGAGAAACTGTATAAAGACAATAAGAAAAAACTAAACCCGATTTCATATTTTAGAACCCATCCTTATACCGCTCAAAGGATAGCGCATATCAAAGAAACCCTGCATTTACCGCTTGATGTGGCTGATTACATTAATTAAATTGTTCCTGCCGTAACTTAAGCCAGAATTTTAAACAGCAGAAGAAAAGAAACACTTAAGGAATTATGTATAACGTGAAGCAGTATGGGCGAGGTTATGTCGTTGGTCTTTTCATATACGTAGCATAGGGCAATTGCCAATACTGATATAGGCAAAATATCTTCATTGCTTCTGTGAAGAGCGGCGAATAACACCGAAGATGCTGCCGCGGACACCAGAAAACCGCATCTTTTCCTCAATAGTTTATAGATAAATCCCCTGAAGAAAAGCTCTTCTGCTATAGGCCCGAGAATCACAATCTGAAAAGTTAAAACAGAAAGCCAAAGCAAACTTTTTATCTTTAAAAATAACTCTATCGCCGGATTAACAGAAATCTCTATGCCTATTTTTTCCAGGACAAAATTATTTATTAAAACAGTTCCGATTATAACCGGAAGTATTATCAGATATTTCCTTGTTGCGTTAGTAACATTTGCGATGCTCAGCTTAAAATTTAGATAGCCGGTTGTGAGATATTTTATAAGCAGCAATATGGCTATTGTTTCAACGAGAAAATTTGCAGAGAGATTAAAACCTATAAGATTAATTTTTAATTTGAAAAAGATTATCAGCCATTGGATAAGATAGAAGAAAAGAATAATAAAAAGTATTAGAAATATAAGTTGGCTTGCTGATACTTGCGAGAGGGGTAGCGATTTGTTTTGTTTTGGAAATACAAACAGCGGTTTTTTAAAATTATATATTATAAACTTTATCAGGCTGAATAACCCCAGAAAAATTATTATTAGATATACTGCCGATGACAATCCGATCAGGAACAAATACTGGTTATCCAGGATTTTATTTGTATTTAACTGTATTGTAAACTGCTGGGTTTTCTTATGCTCCTGCGGCAGGGAGGATTCAATGAATATAATGGAAATGACGCAGATTATGCTAAGGAGTATAAAGATGTTTCGTTTGGTGTGAGGTTTCAGCATTTTTAGATATAACAAGATGGCCTTAGGTAAAGTTGGTTTATTCAGTTCTGCTTCGCGCTTTGTTAGGTTTATTGATTCGCTATGACGCGCTTCGCAGAACGTTTTACTTCGCCCTAATAAATCTTTTTTTCAGAAAAGCATTACCGGATCCGTGTTTAAGATATCTTTCGAAGTTTTCTGCTAATAGTTTATCTTTGGCAACTATATACATTTCCAATTCCCAAGGAGCGCACAGACTTGAATATGCTGATTGTTTAATATTGTGTTCTTTTAATCTTCTTTTTAAATCTTGGGTAATATCTATATAGTGCCGGTCTGGGTTTTTAAACTCTTAAGTATATAGACCATGTTCATGCTAATTATATTTTGTTTAGTCCTTCGTGTATGACAATAGTTACGATCCAGTTGGCGAAATGCAATTTTACGAAGCCCGTCAATGTTATTACTTACCTAACAAAGGGCGAAGTAAAACGGAGAGGGTGAGATTTGAACTCACGGTCCCGCTTTTGGCAGGACTTCCGATTTCGAGTCGGACCCATTCAACCGGGCTCTGGCACCTCTCCGATGAAAAAGTTAATTATTCCGGATTATTCCTTATTTCTCATCGGCACTGGGGAAATATTTCCGAAGCGCCTTAAGCAAGATTAGTATGGAAATTTGATGCTGCCTTTAGGCTAAGATACATAATTAAAATGCGGAAGGAGGGACTTGAACCCTCATGGAGTTACCCATACGCTTCTGAGACGTACGCGTATGCCAATTCCGCCACTTCCGCAATCAAATTTTATATAGTGATTATACCAAAGAATCTGCTGACCAGGAAAGCTTTTTTGACGGCTTTGCCAGCTATTTTGCCTGTTTTATTATCTTTGTCAACAAAATATACTATGCTATAATCCTACTATGCTTGAAATATCTCTGACTGTTATAAAGCTTACGGTAATAACCGTATTGGGGTATTACTTTTACAAAAAGGCTGTTATTGACCAGAAAATCCTCAATTTTTTGATTCTTTTTGTGGTAAATTTTTCTGTTCCTTTTCTTGGATTTTCGCATATAATTGAAAACCTGCAAAAAGATATGGTTCCGCCGCCTTTTGTGTTTATATTGCTAAGTTTTGCCATTTTTGGCATAAGCTTTATTCTCGGTTATATTTTTTCATTCAAAAGGAGTCATGAATTAAAAAGAGAATTTACCAGCATTGTGAGCTTTCAGAATTGTGGGTATCTTCCTTTGAGCCTTGCTGCTTTTATGTTTCCCGCAAACATAAAAGAAAAATTCATTATCTATACTTTTCTTTATGTTGTCGGGTTTGATATAATTTTTTGGTCTGTAGGCACTTATTTTATTTTTAGAAAGAAAGGCGACCCACTTAAGCTGAAATCAATTTTTACGCCCCCGATAGTTGCTACAGTTTTAGCTCTGATCTTTGTTTATGCAGGCATAGCAAAATTCATACCCCAGGTTTTATTAAGCCCGGTTAGAATGATAGGCGATACAAGTTTTGTCCTTTCTATGCTTATTTTGGGTTGTTGGCTCGCGCGCATAGATACTGCCAGTTTACGTAAAAAAATATTTCTGGTGCTTGAAGCAAGCGCGCTTAAGCTTTTGGTAATTCCATTTATTTTCTTGTTGCTAACTGTCAGATTTGATATTTCTTCTCTTTTCGGGCTTTTTATTATAATACAGGCTGCTATGCCTTCGGCTGTATCCCTGCCTATCGTTGTAAATTTGCATAAAGCAGACAGTGAATTTGTTTCCCAGGGGGTGTTACTGACGCATATTTTCAGCATTTTTACTATTCCCTTATGGGTTGGCTTATATCTGAATTTTTCTCATTTTAGCTTTTAATATGAACCCAGCCCATCCGGATCGGTAGTATCCCGGAGAAGCTGGGCAGGTGTGTAAATAATTTTGGAGGGGCTGGGTGAAAATAATAGCTACAAGCAGGAAAGCAAGAAGGGATTACGAAATTCTGGAAACCTATGAAGCAGGAATTGAGCTTAGGGGCACTGAAGTTAAGTCGCTTCGCACCAAAGGCTGCTCAATAGAGGAGGCTTTCGGCAGAATTGAAAACGGGGAAGCATTTCTTTATAATCTAAACATACCGGAATACGAAAAAAGTTTTTATTTTAGAGCCGCCCCCAAAAGAACCCGCAGGCTGCTTCTTCATAAAAAGGAAATAAAGCGCCTTATAGGTTTAACTTCCCAGCGCGGACTCACATTGATACCGCTTAAAATATATTTCAATGATAAAAACTTTGTTAAAGTGGAAATTTCCCTGGCCAAAGGAAAACTTCTATACGATAAACGCAGAAAAATTAAAGAAGAACTGGTTGACAGGGAAACAAGGCGCGAAATGAAAAATTTTAACCGTACGCGCGAGGGCAGATAAATATAAGGAGGCCACGATGGGTGACATTGTAAACTTAGCAATAGATGCGGCAAAAGAAGCCGGAATATATCTTTTAAACAATTTCGGAAAAATTTCAAATATTGAAAGCAAAGGTGATAGAAATCTTGCTACAAATCTTGATAAGGAAGCTGAGCGTATGATTGTTGATAAGATAAAAAGTAAATTCCCCGGGCACGGCATTCTTGCCGAGGAAGGCGGAGCGAGCGATTTGGAAAGCGATTTTTTATGGATAATTGATCCGCTGGATGGCACCCATAATTTTATAAGAAATATAAATATCTTCGGCGTTTCAATAGGTATTTTGCACAGGAACAAATTTGTGGCAGGAGTTGTCTATATGCCCGTTGACGATGAATTGTATGCAGCAGAAAAAGGTTCCGGGGCGTACAAAAACAACGAACAAATAAAGGTGTCTCCCAATAAAGAATTGAAAGAATGCTCCATTTCTTTTGATTCAACCATACGCTATTCCCCCGATGTTATGCTTGATGTTTTAGGCGATTTGGCAAAGGAGGTTTTTAACATAAGGATGTTCGGTTCTTCCGCCAGGATATTGTCTTATCTGGCAGAGGGGAAGCTTGATTTTGCGGTTGAATTCTGCGACCGTCCGTGGGATTTTGCAGGAAGCGTTTCCATAATTGAAGAAGCCGGAGGAAAAATAACAGATCTTAAGGGTAGTAGCGTTACCCATAAAACAATAGGTTATATAGCATCAAACGGAATAACTCATGGTAAGGTTCAGAAAATAGTGCTTTCGCGCCTTGCTCGCTCATAGAGTTGGATATTACTTAAATTAAGCGATTACTTATTTCTCTAAAATTAATGATTATAGGGAAAATTTACAGAAATAAATTTTAAAAGCAGGTTTATTAATAGTTTTTGTATGCAATAAGGCTGTCTTAATCAAAACAGAGGATTATCGGCAAAGCTCTTTACAGCCCTAAAAAGCCTAGTATAATAAATTAAAACATTTCAAAAGAAGAATAAAAGAGCGCCCGTTGCTCTACGGCGAGGTCTCGCCACAGGCGCAAAGTCAATAAATTCCTGGAATTCCGGATTTTTTGTCTTTGGTATTAGTGTACGGGAGGTAGCGAAGTCCGGTTCATCGCGCTTGGTTTGGGACCAAGAAGCCGTGGGTTCAAATCCCACCCTCCCGATCTGTTCAGTTGTCAAAAGGGTTTACGCACCGTAAAAGGGGTTGTGGCAGTTTGTAACATGTTTCGGAACAAATGTTAAGAAGCTCGCCCTCTTGATTTGTTCATCTGGCAAAATTTGCGGTAAGTTTTGGTTTTTTGATTAACAGTTTGCTTATAAATATAAACCTTAAGTCCTTTAAGGAGGTGGTTTATGGTTTTGCGAAAAGTTTTATTGGTATTACTGTCCACGGTTTGTTTCGGCGGCGCTCTCTATGCTGATGGTATAGCCTCAAGAGAGGAAGCATACAAATATTTTAACGAAGGAGTAAAAGCGCAGAAGAAGGGAGACTTTGAGCAGGCTAACAAACAATATGCGATGGTTATGATGCTTACCTCAAAGTATAACAAATACATTTTGCATAACAGAGGGGTAATGTATGCTGTTCGCGGAGATTATGCAAGCGCAGCTGCCGCGTTTAAAGATGTTTTGGAGCTTGATCCAAACTATATGCCGGCAAAATTAAACCTTGGCCGTATTTATGATATGCAGGCTGACAGGTGTACATCTTTGGAATATTGGGCTAATTTGTTAAACATGGAAAGGGCCAAGCCTAAGTCTTTTATAATGGAGGAAGAAAAGAGTCCCAGCGAATAATTTTCGCAAATTACAAAAGCGATTAAGGTGGCTGACTGGCATGCCTTAACTTTCGCTGCGGGTTCAAGATGCCAGATTTGTTATTCCGGTTTTTTAAAAGGCGTCAATCATTTTGCGCCCGTAGCTCAATTGGATAGAGCAACTGCCTTCTAAGCAGTAGGTTGCGTGTTCGATTCACGCCGGGCGCGTATGTAAAAAATCATTGTTTGATAAGTTTTCAGAATTTTTGTTGATTAATGTCAGTTCGTAGCTGAATGCGTGGTACCGTTACTGGAGAAGCTCGCCTCCGGCGAGAACAGTGACACGCCGGGCGCGTGCATAAATGAGTGTTTGTAATAAAATGCGCGCACTGCTGCCAAACAAGCTTGCCGCAGATAATTTAGTATAGGAAAACCAGGTAAAGAATTATGGATAAAAGTAATAAAAGAAAAAAGATAGTAGTTATTCTTTCAGCTTTTGTATTTTTTATTATTGCAATACATCTTGGTATTTTTATTCTCCTTAATGTAAAAGGCAAAGATATATTAAAAGATTACGTAAGGAAACAATTCTCTGCGGAAGCTGAAGTTGAGTCTGTTTCGTTCAGGTTTCCTTTTACTGTTGTCGTTAAGGGCTTTAAATGTAATGACGTTGAATTTAAGAAAGCTGATGTTTCACTTGGGTTGTTTAATCCATTCAGCGGCAACATAAGTTTAAGCAAGGTTTACGTAGATAAGTTGAATTTTAAGGTTAAATTTGATAAATCAAAAATTACTATTTCTCCGTTCTTTGTAAAGGAGAAGGTACCTGTTGAAGTCACTTCTCCAGAGCAATCCGCATCTGTTCCTGAGGAGGTAAAAGCAACAGAGTTGCCGCAAAAAGCCAAACAAAAAAATATTTCCGTAAAGGTGGGGAAACTTTTCATAAACGGCGCTTCCGCGCAGGTTATGGACTTAACTAAAGATAAACCGGTTACATTTAATCTGAGGAATATAAATATAGTGTTAAAACATTTTATTTATCCAGGCCTGCCTAAATTTTATATAGAGGTAAATGCTTCTTTGGATAAGGATGAGATAAAATCAGAAAATGTAATTTCACTTAAAGGCTGGGTTGATTATGCCCACAGGAATATGGATATAAAATTCAATATAAATGATGCCGACTATATGATGTTTAGCGACTATTACCCTCCTTTCTGGAAGCCGGATAACCTTGGGGTCAAGGATGCCAAGCTTTCGCTGGATAGTAAAATTAACTCTTTAAATAACGATTTGGTAATTGAGGCTATTTTAGCTTTAAATAAAATAGATTTTTTAGAGGGAACGCAAAACGATTCCCGGGCAAATTCGCTTAGGACAATGATTGCTTTCTTTAACGATGGAAGCGGGAAACCTGTGCTGCCGATAAAGCTCAGGACAAAAATGGATTCTTTCCATATTGACCTTGCGTCGCTTCAATCTGAATTTAAGGGGAAAATGAAGCTTGATATAGGAACTATTGTAATTAATATTCTGGATAAAGCGAAAGCAAAAATTGCAGAAACAACCAAAGGAGTTAAGGAGGCTACGCTGGATAAAGCGGTTGATGCAACTAAAGCTGCCGCAGAAACAGTGATTGATAAAACCAAAGAAACAACAGGGACTGTTGCTGATAAAACCAAAGAGGCGGCGGCGACTGTAAAGGATGCTACTTTTGAGAAAACTAAAAACACAATAGAAAGCGTAGTCGGGATTATAGATAATGTAATTAATTATAAAAAAGAAAATAAAGAGGTTGCGCCTTCAGCAGAAAAGGTGCCGCAGCAAGCGGACAGCCAGCCGGTTCCTGAAACTGCAAAGCAGCCGGAAACTGTTACTCAGCCGGCGCAGCAGGAAACAACTCAACCTGAGAAGCAGACAGAGGAAGCCCCTTTGGCTCAATCGCAGGAATTGCAGAAAACAAATACAGAGGAGCAAAGTGTAAATACCAGCGCTCAAACCAATACACAGAACGAAACTAACGCTTCAAATACACAGGCGAACACTCAAGCTCAAAACCAGAGCCAGGTTCAAACGCAAACCCAGCCTGTTCAGTGAAAATTTGTTTTTATATAAAGGCACTTCGGAAATATTTCCTCAGTGCCACCACAAATTAAGGAATGACCCTATATGTTTTCATTTGTGGTGGGCGTAGCTCAGCCCGGATAGAGCACTTGGCTGTGGCCCAGGTTGTCGCGGGTTCAATTCCCGTCGCCCACCCCATATGAAACCCTCATGCGAACTCCGGCTCAAGCGAGCCACAAGCATGAGGGTTTTCCTTTTTCTGAGGCAGAAGTAAGGGTAAACCCCTCAGAAATGCTTGATTTCCTGAAATATTTGCAGAAATATGCACATATACAGCCACGGACTTATTGGTATGAGATTCCTTTCTACAGGATTATAAAGAATGCCCGCCAGAAGTTCTGCTTAGGGAATCGCCCCGAAGACCTAGAACACATCCCTGTAATTGAAAAAAGAGCTTGGGAAAGGCATTTGGCTCATCTCAAGCGTTTGCAAAGTTTCCCTCTGGATAAAGCTGAATATTACCAAAGACTAAAAGAATCCCGCGGCGTTAATAGCGTGAGGGGACTTAGCGAAATTACAGGTGAAAATTGGTCCTATATTGCTAAAATCCTCCGAACTTTAGAGCTTCCCGAGTCAATCAAAGATTTCTTGCGAAACAATAAGAATAATTCCGACATTATTCAATTTTTTCATCTGCGAAAACTACTTGAGATAGTTCGGCAAGGCGATGAACGTCTGCAATTGAGCCGATTTGGAGAGTTTGTACAGGAGTTTGAGGAAAGTAAATTAGGAGGATGGATAAAATGATTCCTACAGGAATATCGCCTACAGAAGCAGCATTTGAGGTTGTCGGTTTAGTTAATGCTAAATCAATAATGGATTTCTTGTTCTTTGAAACCAAAGTAGGCTTGGCTATTTTTCTCATCGGACTAATGGTTTCTCTGTGGAGATCGGTCAAAGAAACGAATTTTTCAATATTGTGGAGCTATCTAATGA
>JAQTUC010000060.1:951-8519 GCA_028710385.1 Candidatus Omnitrophota bacterium | reverse complement strand
CGCCTTTTGCTATCCAATATATGAATCCTCCAATGAATGCTCCAAATATTAAAACCAATATCCATAACATTTTTTCTGATTTATTTTCAAATTTTCTCCTAATACATGATACCAAAGCACAAATCCATAACAAACCCGGAAAAAGCAGCAAACAATCAAATACTAAACCACTCAATTTAGACATGCCAACCTCCTTTTGTTGTTGATGCTTTAGGACTTGCCGTCTATAATTTCGTTTTAATGTTTTTTTCCTGTTCTGTCATAGTAAATCTTCATCCTGTTCTTCTTCGCGCGGAAGACTTGACTCAATGTCATGCTTGGAATGCGTTTGCGCTTTTTTTTCTACCTGTAAATATATGTGCCTGGTAATTAAATTATTCGGCGTTATGTCAAATGCCGGATAATAGCCCTTAACACCCTTTGGCGCAAGCCTTAAACCCTGATACTCAAGAAGTTCTGCTTCCGGCCTTATCTCAATTGTAATATCTTTCCCTGTTTTTGCGCGGGAAGCTGGCGGGCATAAAACATAAAAAGGAATACCGAAATGCCTTGAAAGTATTGCGATTTGAAAGGTGCCGATTTTATTCGCAATATCTCCGTTTTGCGCAAGATGATCAGCCCCTACTATAACTTTATTTATTTTTTTCTCATGCATTACCTGGGCAACCATATTATCCGATATAAGCGTAACGTCAAAACCCTGCTTTTGCAATTCCCAGGCAGTCAAACGGCTTCCCTGAAGATAGGGCCTGGTTTCGGTTGCAAAAAACTTTATGGTTTTGCCTTCATTCTTTGCAAATTCTGCAATTAACGGCATCTGGCCGCTGATGTTACAATGTGTAAGAACGGTGTCCCCGTCATTTAAATACATACTTGCTTCCTGCGCCTGCTCAATACGCTTGTTTTTAAGAAGCGCCAGAAATCCAAGTATGCTTTTCTCCAAAGGCGCGCCTGAAACTGCCCAGCCTAAAACCATATCTGTTAAATATTTAAACGAAAGTGTGGGCCGCGCAGAATTTATAGCTTCTGCCAGCTTAAAAAGAATTGGTTTTATATCTTTTTTATTTTTATTCTTTTTTATGACTGCCAGGAAAATATAAAAAACAAGAATCACCTGTCCGACAGCGCGGGTTTTCATATCTTTTATGGCCGCGATTGCCTGTTTTTCATTGGTTGCTTTTATATATTTTATTTTGTGAGGCAAAAGGGTTTCATCAAGTATGTAAATAGCGCTGCCTTTTAATTCAATCGGCCAGAATAAAGGTGAAAATTTCATAATTAACCTCTCATTTTTATGCTTCCCGGCACAACTCTCTGTATTGATTGAGAATTTCCTTTGTCATTTTACCGGGGAGCCCGTCTCCTATTTTTTTACTTGCGCATTCTACCAGAGGCATAACCTCAAGTAAAGAACTGGTTAAAAAAGCTTCGTCTGCTTCGTATAAATCTTCCAGCGACAATTCCTTTTCTTTTATCCTGATACGCAAATCCATTAATTCATTAACCAGCCGGTTCCTGGTTATCCCCATAAACGCCCCTGATTTTACAGACGGGGTAACGATTTCCCTGCCTGTTACCAGGAATAAATTACTTCGGCTTCCTCCTATAAGATAATCTTCCTGGTTCACCAACAACGCCTCATCCTTATTCGCCTGCTGAGCCTTAAACCAGGACATTCTGTTTTCAATATAGCTTAAGGATTTTATCTGTGAAAAAGGGCTCTTGGTGTCGCGCCTGTAAGGAGAAATTATCGCGCTAAACCCTTTTTCGTAAGCATCTTTCTGGTAATATCCGAATTTATCCGCGTAAATAAGCACGCCTGTAGAATTTCTTTTTTTATAAGCTGTTATTCTGATATAAGCGTCTTCTAATTTATTTTCCGAAAGCAGTTTTTTTATTGCACCGGGGAAATCCAAATCTATTTTGTCTATGCCAAGAATTTCCAGGCCTTTGTTAAGCCTGTCTGTGTGCATGGCTAGAAACGGGACCTTGCCGCCGTAAGCGCGCAGGGCCTCATAAACGCCCCATCCGAATAAAAATCCCGGCTCAAATATTTCTTCAATCGTTTCTTTTTCAACAAACTTTGAATTACAGAATATTTTCATTTGGCATTAAAAAGTCTGCAAAAATTTCCGGATATAATTTTTTCGGACACATCTTTTCCCAGCGCATCCAGCGTTTTAATATTGTCGCTGATATTTGGCGCAACCGGATAATCAGAGCCCCAGAGAATTTTATCTTCGCCGAATAAGTCAATTGCGAGTTTGATATTGGAAAGCGAAGCGCCTGAAGTGTCCACGTATACTTTTTTAAGTATTTCTGAGGGCGGTTTTCCCAGGTCACGGACCATATCGCGGGAACGCAACATGTTGTAAACCCTGTCAAACCTGTCTTTTAAGAAGGGTATTACTCCGCCTAGGGATGAGAAAATAAAATTTACATTAAATTTTTCAAAGGCCCCTTCCATCATCAAGCTGCCCAGTAGCATTGAATTATCAAAACTGTATTCCAGAACCGGCATAAGAAGAGGGTCCTTTACGCGCTCATATCCTATAGGGTTTATTGTCTGAGGGTGCACAAAAACAGAGAGCTTATGCTTTTCCGCGGCTTCAAATAATGATTTAAGTTTATCTACTACAAATACTCCGCCTTCGCTGGAAGTTATACTTATCCCCTTAAAACCTTCTTCCCTTAAATGCTTTACCTGCGCGGGGATATTTGCGCTTAAATCAACTATTCCGAAACCTATAATTTTGGGATTTTCTTCAATTAATGCCGCCAGGAAAAAGTTGTAAATATCGCACAACTTCTGCCAGCCTAATTTTAAGTGCGTATCTGTTGCAGGATAAACCAGTATGGCCTTGTCAATTTTGTTTGTATCCAGAAATTCAAAAAGGCGCACCTTATCGGACCATATTCCTTTGTAAAAGGAACTGTTCTCCGATATCTCAGAGGGTATAAAATGTATGTGACTGTCACAAAGCATAGGTAAATGTTGCACGTATCAGGCCACACGTATCACGTTTTCAAAACGTGTTACGTGCAACGTGATACGTGTTACAAACTAAATGTGTTTCTCTCCTTTTGTCGCTCCTGCTTCCCACTTTGAAACTCCGCGCATAACATCTTCAAAGCAGAGTTTTGCAAGAGGGTCAAAATTACTGGTCATAATTCTCTGGATGCGCCCGGGCTTTGAGAAAAATTCTCTCATACACCATGAGCCGAGCCTTCCGTAATCTTCAAGTGTTAAGCTTTTTGTAGGCATAACCGGGTGGAGAAAATCCCACTTAAGAAAATCTATTTTCTTAATATCTATTTCTCCGCGTTTAATCCTCTGCCTCCATATCGGCGAATTCGGCGCGGGCGTTACGTAACCGACCCAGAGAATATCAGGGTCAACTTCGTCGGTAAATTCATACCTTTGTTTAATTGAATATTCCGTATCATCGTCAAAGCCCATCATAATGTCGGCAACGATTGCGATATTCTGGGCGCGTAAAATATCAATTGTCTTTTTAATCTGGTCTATTGTTATTCCTTTTGCAATTTTTTTAAGGTCCTCAGGTGTTGTAACTTCAATGCCGAAAACCCCCATAAACATTCCGGTTTCTTTCATAAGGGGCAAAATCTTTTCGCAGTTAATCCAGTCAACTGCGCGACCTAAAGAAACCCATTTCATAGGATTATTATGCGCTTTCTTGAGTTCACAAAATTTCTTAACGCGTTCTGGATTAACGTTAAAATTATCGTCCTGAATAACCACTACTTTTGTTCCCATTTTATGCAGAAGATCCAATTCTTCAATAACCCGTTCCGGTGATTTTGCGCGCCAGGTTAAAAAATCCTGCGGACTGCGCGGGTCATACTGGTCCCACTCGTAGCAGAAAGTGCAGGCTGATGGACAGCCTCGCGATGTCATCATTTCTACAAACGGCTTCCAGAAAGTGTGGCCTACGTATTGCGTCATCGGGAATAAATCGTAAGCAGGAAGAGGCAATTTATCCAAATCCTGTAACAGCGGCTTATGCGGCCCCATTACGGGTTTGCCATCTATGCGGCTGGTTACTCCCGCGACGTCTTTCATATTTTTCTTTTTATCAATTGCGTCAATGAGGTCAAAAAACGATTCTTCCTCGCCCATTACAACGTAGTCAACTGCCGGATTCATATCAAGCGTTTCAACCGGAAGAGCTGAATACCAAAGCCCGCCTAAAACTATTTTTGTTTTTGGAAGGGCTTCTTTTATCATACGGGCAGCCTGGTTAAAATAAGCGATTTCTCCGTATCCGACAGAGCAATGTATCATATCGCCCATAACAACCACGTCCGGATTTTTTTCTTTAACTTTCTCGGCAATCTGCTCAATAGGGATACCTAAAACTGTTGCATCCAGCACCTCAAGGTTATTATAGCCTTTTTCGCGGATATAAGCTGCCCACTGGGCATACAACTGGTTAGGTGCAAAATGGTTTCCGTGCGTTGCCCAAGCGCCGATTTTCGGCATTACAAATAAGATTTTCATAACACAACCTCCTATAATTATTTAACCCTGCCTGAAGCTTTTTTTAATTCGTTAAGAAACTCCGGGTCAACCGTTTGGCCCAGCTCTTCAATTTTATGCACATCTTTCCAGGCGTTGTCATATTTTTTTTCCAAAAAATAAATAAATGCGCGGCCGAAATATTTGTAGGGGTGCGGCGATTTCTCAATATCATAGGAAATAGACCATTCTAAATTATCCCATTTCTTCATTAAATTACTAATTTCTTCGCTGGCTTTCTTGAAATTTCCTTGCCGGCTATAAATTAAACTGCGCATTACATAATCTAGGTACCCTGCGTACCCTGTGCCCAGCTCGATGGCTTTATTAAAATCAGCAAGAGCAGAATTATAATCTCCGCTTTCAAAATAATACATGCCCCTATTATTATAAGATATAGCCAGATTAGTGTTTTTGTAACGGTTCCAAGGTGATGATTCTTCCCTTTTAATTACTTTTGTCATTTCGGCAATTGCCTGGGGATATTGTTTAAGCGCGCAATAAGCGATGGCAAGATTATTATCGCCTCCATTGTAATTTGAAATCTTCGCAGCCGTAGTATAATCCGCAACAGCCTTTGCGTAATCATGCTTTCCTAAAAATGCGTCGGCACGTAATTCGTAATATTTGGCTTGCAGTTTTAATTCAGGTGTTTTTATCAGATCCTGCAAAGCTTTACTGCTGACATGTTTTTCTTCCTTTTGGTCTAATTCAATTGCTCTTGTTGCGTCCTCCAAAGCCTGGTCATAATTTTTACAATCAAGATTCTGGTAACCTCTTTTATAATACATTTCTGAGTTGTCAGGGTTAGCCTGAATTTCTTTGGTATATTTTTCTATTATGCTGGCGCAACTTTGCTCATTTTCCGGCCAAGCAAAATGAAACGGAAAAAGCAATAATACATAAATACTTAACCGTAAAATTACTTTCTTTGTTTTTCGTGCGTTGATTTTCGGCGTTACGAATAAAATTCTCATTTAAAAGCCCCTCTGTTTTGTTGTTGCTTTTAATACAAGACTCATTAAAACTTAATTCACCAAATCTTCGTTAATTTCCACTCTTTTTCTTGCCTTGAATTCACCGACAAGCTTTTTGATTTCCTGTTCTTGCTTATCTGATTTTATCGTAACTTCTATATTTCTTTTTACATCAGAAAGCGACGCTATCTTTCCATCCGGACCCTTAAACCCTTCTTTGTGTTTTTCATAGAAATCATTTATCTCCACATCTGAAACTGTAACGCTGTTTAATAAATCTTTTACAAGCGCATCGGATAATCTAAAATCTTTTTCTTCCTGCGGCACATTCAACAGACCGTATTTCTTATCCAAACCCTTTTCCAAAGCTATCTGGGCCAATATTTGGCTGTTAACCAGGGCCCTCAATATCCCTTTTCTTTCTTCCGGGCTGTCCAAATTTATATTCATAGACATTCCCGGCGAACGCGGCAGATTTTTGTAGGCTTCTTTGGCCTTTGCCACGTATTCGTCAAAATCTTTACGGCTCAATGCCAGTCGCCCACCCGCGCTAATATAACCGAACTCCCCTCATCATTAAGGGGCTGCGCAAATAAATTTACCCCAACCGGCAGCATAAACACGCACAAAAGAACCGCGACAACCGCTGCTATGTTTTTCATGTCTTAACCGCCTTCAAAATTACTTTGTTCATTTTTTCGTTAAAAATATTTTTCTACTTCTCCGGATGCTCCTGCTTGTAGGGTATAACCGGTTTTGTCCAGGGCGTTTGCTGGTTTATAACCGCAATTTCCAGGGGACAGACATTCGCCGGAACAGTCAAAGCAAATTTAACCGCATTTTCTATTGCTTCAGTGGTCATTAAGCGCGAGCTGTCTGCGGTAATTTCTTCCAATTTTCCGGTTAAATCCGTATCGGTTACTCCGGGCAAAAGGGAAGTTACTTTTATGCCGCGGTCGCGCATTTCCCAAAACAGAGCCTTTGAAAAAGCGCGTAAGCCCATTTTCAGGGAACTGTAAACTATAAAGCTCCTCGGAAGAGGGTCGCATAAAGTTGAGCCTGAAACCATATTGATTATTGTCCCTGATTTTCGCTCAATCATATCATTTATAACCAGCCTTATCAAACGCACATAGCCCAAATAGTTTGTATGCGCAAGTTTTTCAAAATCTTCAATAGGCTGCTTTTCAAAAGGATACTGGCTGGATACGCCTGCGTTATTTATCAAAATATCAATTGAGCCGAATTTTTCCTTTGTTTTATTTACAAGATTTTCCAGGTCCTCCAATTTTGTAACGTCGCAGGGAACCGCCAAAACTTTTACTTTATATTTTTTCTCAATTTCAGCCGCTGTTTCTTTAAGCGGGCCTTCCTGCCTGGCAGCAATAGCGACATTTATGCCTAAACTTGCCGCAGTTGAGGCAAGAGCTTTGCCTATCCCCCTGCTCGCTCCGGTTACGATTGCGGTTTTGCCTTTTAACTCCGTCATAATGCCTCCTTGGTTGTTTTTTGTTTTTTAAACTTTATCGCTTTTATATTTTCAAAAATTACCGTATATGGTTTTCTTACCAAACCGTCTATCTCGTAAATTACCTTATGATTACAGTTACAATTTGCCGGCGCCCCCAAAACGTGGGCTTTATACTTCAGGTTTATAGTATCTCCATCCATTGAATAGCCGTAGCTTTCAATTTTTGCTTCGCAATTTTCGTAGATATCGCAATCTAAAACCAATATATTGCCTTTCCACAGTTGGCTGCACGCAGGAATTCCCGCGGGAGCCGCGTTTTCCGCTTCTTGTTTGCCGCCGCAACCGTTGTCAACAAATGACTGCGCAAATACTACTGCGCCTTTGGCAAAACAAATTAAATAAAACAAAAACAATAAAACCAAAAATACTTTCAGCCTAATAGCCATTTTGCACCTGCGGTTTTATAAAAAATAAAAGGAAAACAAGGCTTGCCCCGAAAACCAAAAATCCAACATTAAAACTTTCTTTCATTATTAACCCTCCAAACGCCATGCCAAGCCCTCCGGAAATAAAACGGACG
>JAQTUC010000060.1:0-941 GCA_028710385.1 Candidatus Omnitrophota bacterium | reverse complement strand
GCCAAGGCCCCAGGCAATCATAATCAAAGCAAGCATAAAAACAGGCATTCTAAAAATAAGCAAAATTACGCTTAAAATCATAAGAACTATACCCAAATTAACAGTCTTAATCCTGCCGAGTTTATCCGAAAGCAATCCTCCTATTGTTTCTCCGAATATGCCGCTTAAACTTGTCAGGGTGATAAGCATGCTTATTGCAAATTGGCTTATATTATACTGCGTAGAAAAATAAACAGAAAGCCACTGCTGAATGCCGTGATAAAGCATGCTTATAATGAATATATAGGTAAATATGGATAATATTACTTTACTTTTAAACGGCTCAAGGTAGTTAATTTCAAATTTTTTGCTTTCGGTTGCAAAATGAGGCAAACAAAAATGCATTAAAGGCAAAAGCAAAAACCCGAAAGCTGCGGGCAACAAGAAAATAAGCCGCCAGTTTAAAATACCGCTTAAAAACAGGCCGGCAAGCGACGCAACAAACGTGGAAGCAAAAAAGATGCCGACCATTTTTCCTCTTTTTGAGCTTTCAAAAGACTGCGCGATTAGAATCAGAGCGAGTGGGATAACTGACGCTCCGAATACGCCCATAAAAAACCTCGCGGCAAAAAGCGTAAGTATATTTTCTGAAAAAGCCGCAGCCAGATTAGCGAGCGAAAAAAAAGATAAACACACAAGCTCAATCTTCTTAGCATCAAACGCGCGGACCAGCGGCCCATAGAAAAGAGCGGCTATTCCGTAGGGAATCATATAGAGCCAGACAATCTTGCCTGCGATAAATTCAGAAACCCCCAAATCCGCGGAAACCGAAGGAATAAGCGCAGCCGCAGCAGCAACATTAAAAGAAAGAATTGCGCCTTCCAAACAAAGAATTATAAAAGTAAGTTTCTTCATAAACTGCCAAACACCGTATAAATATCCAATTTATTGCTCGGATAAAT
>JAQTUC010000059.1 GCA_028710385.1 Candidatus Omnitrophota bacterium | reverse complement strand
TGTATCTTGCCTCGGACTCAAGTATGCCAAAACGTGTGTTTATCTCCTCAAGCGCTTTTGCCTCTTTGGATACCTTGTCCAATTCCAGTTTAAGTTTATCCCTGTAGCGCCTCTTGTTATCCAGGTCTTTCGTTACGGCTGCGGTAAGTGTCAGGATAATAAGCAATGCGGTTACCGACAGCGTCATAAGCTCTTTCTTCCTGGATGCGCTTATGCGCACATCTTTTACATCCTGCGGCAGAATATTTAAGCTGGCACTTAACTCCTTTAATCCCAGGCCAAAGAGTCCGGCCGCAGAAACCGCTTCTGCTTTTATTCTTTCGCTTAACCGAGGGCAAACCTTGCCGCTGTAATCAACAGTTTCTGCCGGCAAAGATATATTTTCCGATAGTTTTTGAGCGGAAATATTTTTATCGGTAAAGATAATTACCCGCTCAACAGGGTTGTGCCCGGTTTCCTTAACATAAGCGCTGTTCGTCTTCTTTATTTCATCGGAAAGAATATTTTCCAAATTCTGTCCCTGCAAAGCCTTAAATGACCTGCTGAAAAAAAGTTTTTTTTGCGAGGTAACTGCAAGCTCTGCGTAATTATCATCTATATCCACAATCATACTTATGCCGGGGGAAGGCTCTGTTTCATTATGTAGGCTGCATAAGCCGTAAGAATTCAAAATGACAGAAAAGTTTTTTATGCCAAGCGCGTTTAAAAAAGAAAGGTAACCGGAAATTACATCTTTGTGCACGATATTTAAATTAATATGGGAATACCCTTCTTTGTCTGTTGAAATAACCTGGTAAGCTGTGACTAATTCCTGCGGCGGATAAGGAAGGTATTTTGAAGCCTGGAAAGGGATTATTTTTTCTATCTCCGCAGGAATCTTTGCCGGTATTTTTATGTACCTTAGCGTCGCCTGATATCTGGGCAGGGAAAGTATTACACGGTTATTGTTAAACTTAAGTTTTTCAAGAAGTGATTTTGCTTTTTTAGTTAATTCCTCATCGGCAAGCCCGCCTGAAAGCGGCGTAATTTCAAAATCAGTAAATTCCCGTTTATTTAACATCTGACGGCATTTTACAATTTTAAGATAACCCTCAATAATCTGGATTATAAAAATATCGTTCTTGGGCTGCCGGTAAAACCCGCCTGTAATTTTGTGTTTATTAAATTTCATTTTAATTCTGATGCCAGTACGCAATCTCTTTTGAATCGCGCTTAAAAATAACGTTTACTTCTTTGGAAGCTTCTTTAACTGTCGCATGTGCTGATATTTTAAAATAATTTGACTTAACGCTTAAAAATGCGCTTATCTTATTCCAGAGAGAAAGCTCTGAGGTATCAAAAGAAGCATCAAAGCTGATACCTCTTATGTCCTTGAAAAATCTTTTCTCCTGCCGGAGCTTTATAACTTTATCAACAAGGCTTGCTGCTGCTGCGGTCTCATCCTCGCTTTGGGCGCAGGCCCTGGCAAAGATGGCCAAAATATCCCCCTGAACGGTGTTAATATTTATTTTCCCGTCGCTATAAACAGTAATAAAATTTTCTATTCCTTTATATGCCTCCTGCGCTCTTAATTTGTCTTTGTAAAAATATTCCAAAACAAGGAGAAGCTCCTCATCGGACGAGAGAGGCGCATTTTTAAATATTTTTTTCTCCGCTTCCGTTTCAACAGCTGAACTTATCCATTCTCTAAGCAGCGCGGAAAGTCCTTTTGCGTCATCACCTAAACCTTTTGAATTGAATAATTCTTCCAAAACTTTTTGGCTTGAGTTATTTATGTCTATCTTGCTTTGCTCATCCATTGCCCCGTATATTTTTTCACCGTCTGCGCCTGTATAGCTTACAGAAGAATCCGCCTTTGGGTTTTCTCCGGGGGAAATTTTTCTAAATATTTTTTCGTTATCAGCCCAGCTTTCTGAAAATGCGTCATAGGCATTAAGGTCACCGCTAAGTTCGTATATTGCGCGGTTAATTCCTGCTTTTGCTAAAAAATAAGCGCTAAGACTGTCTCTTTGATAGTCAGATAATTTAAGGGCGATTTGGGCGCGGAAACCAAGGCTTAAAGCAAATATAACAAGCAGGCTTAAAACCCATGAACTTATCAATAAGATTGATGCTCTTTTCTGCATCTTATTCTTCTTCCTTCGTATTTGCCTGCGGCAAAGATATTATTTTTGTAAACATAAGAAGTTTCTGCTGCTTCTCTTCTTTGCTTATAATCACCAGGTTAACCTTAACCGCGAGAGGCAGCTGCTTTGCCTGGTTTTCAATTTTCGGCCAGGAATTTTGCCAGAGAATTTCTTTTTTTTCCCCATTTCCTATATATGCATATTCAAAATCCACGCTTTTAATGCTGCTTGAAAAATCCTGTGGTTTTATGCTGTCATCCCTGGAAAGCGCAGAAAGCCCGCTATATGCCGTACGCTTTAAGGTAGTTCCGGAAAGCTCATATTTTATGCGGCATAAATTGCTGTATTCTTTGTCGTTGTCATAAATCCGGGATACGTTTAAAAAATCCAATTCCTGCGGCCCTGCCTTAAATAAACTTGATTGCTTTGAATAAACAAAAGAATTTCTCAAGTCCGATTCCAACCGGTTAAAAACTACGCGCGCTTCCTGATAGCCGCTGAAAGCAGAATCTATTTTTTTGTAAGCAAGGATACCGGTGTTAAACGCTGAATATACGCTTAAAATAATTACTGCAATAATTGAAGCTGTGATTAACAGCTCTATCAGGGTGAAAGATTTTCTATTCATAATATTGCCCTTTAACTTTCCGGATAAAGATAAGTCGGAAAATTAACGCTGTAGGAATTCCCCCTGTCCCTGGGCCAGGAAACCGATATATCCATTTTTTTTAAACCGCCTGTTCCTACCTGCGAGATTTCGTATCCAATATTAAACTGCCCGCTTTGCAGGTTTATTGTTTCAAGCCCGGAATTTTCCGTAAGTGTTTTTTGTTTTTGCATTTCCTCTATCTGCCAGAGTTTATCTTCCGCAAGATACGAGGCGAGCATAATATTCTGGCTTAAACTTGTGGCTGAGAGCGAAGTCATAAAACCGCGAAACACAAAAACAATACCCCCCGCAAGAATTGCAACCGTAATCAAAACTTCAATCAATGAGATTGCTTTAAGTTTCTTCATTTTATTTGTATGGCCGTGCCGGTTGAGCTTAACACAAGCGCCATTTCTTTTCCGGATTTATTCTTAAAAATGATTGTTGTATTGTCTATGCTTGCGTCAGGATAGAAAAATATGTTTGCCCTGTCCGGCGGTTCAACTGAAGAAATTTCCGTACTTAACGGCATTGTGTATATTTTCTTAAATCTTCCGGATAAGGGTATAAATTCCGCGGCATTATTTTTATACTTGGCTGAAAAATAAGTTTTACCCGAATCCTGCTCAATATCCAGCCGATATATCCGGCTTCTTGAGGCTGCGGAAACCTGCAGATATTTCGCAAGGTAATAAATATCCTTAACAAAACTATCAAGCTCAAAATTACTTTGGGCTACTTTTAAATTCGGTATAACCATTGCGGATAAAATACCGATAATTGCTATAACGATAAGCAGTTCTACAAAAGTAAAACTTCTGGCTGTTCTATTAATTGCAGATGTCATCATCAGTCTTTACCTCATCCGCGCCTTTGGAGCATAATTTATAATCCTTATTCTCGGCTGCCTCAAGGTTATAATCATATTCTCTCCCCCAGGGGTCTTTAGCCGCTTTCTTTAAATAAGGGCCTTTCCAGCCAGCTGTTCCGGAATCAGACCTTAATTCGCTTAGGGCATTTGGATAGTGCCCGATATCCATTTCGTACAGATCAAGGGCTGTTGCGAGATTTGAATCTATGTCTGCTTTGGCAGCAGCAACCCTTGCCTGCTCTGAACGGCCTACCAAGCGCGGCATTACCATTGCCGCGAGCACGCCGATTATAATGACAACAAGCATTAATTCAATTAGAGTAAAACTTTTGCGGCTTACTGAATTTTTGTTACTTTTCATAAAACTCCTTTTTGCTTTCTGAGTCATTTCCTGCTATCGCTATCCAAGTAGAGAGTAATTCTGAACCAAACAAATCATACAATATAAAAAATATCGGTAAATTGGCTGCTTCTGCTTTGTATTGACTTTAGTCTACCGGAAGTAAAAGAATTTTATCTGGCTATAAGGTTAATTTGAAATATCGGCAATAACATAGATAAGACTATAAAACCGACAACCACACCCATAACCAGAATGATTACCGGCTCAATGAGCCTGCTGATTGCTTTAAGCGAACGGTCAACGTCTCTTTCGTATTCATCCCCAATACGCATGAGGGATTTCTCAAGGCTTCCTCCTTCTTCACCTACTGCAACAATATTGGTCACAAATGAAGGAAAAAGCTTTGAGCCGGCAAGGCATTTTGAAAAACTTAAACCCTCGCTTATCTGCTCCTTAAATTTCCCGAGCTCGTTTTTCAAAATCTGGTTTCCGATTGTGGCAATTGTTACATTTAAACCGGATACAACGGGAAGGCCGCTTGAAATAAGAATGGAAAGCGTGCGCGAGAGCCTTGCAATTTCCCCTTTAAGGACAATTTCTCCTATCAAAGGAATTTTTAATTTAAAATCATCAATGAAAAATTTCCCCTGGCTGGTTTTACCTGTGCGCTTTACGACAAAAAAGAATAAAAAAACCAATGCAAACATTACCCACCAGTAATGGGTAAAAAAGCCTGAGACGTTTATAAGGATTTTCGTGGGAAGAGGCAGGTTCTGGCCCAAGTCTTCAAACATACCGACCAGCTTAGGGATTACAAACATCATAAGCACAGCCACAGTGAGAACGCCTACGACAGCGATAAAAAGCGGATAAGTAAGGCTTGCGCGAAGGCTGGCCCTGAATTCTTCATCTTTTTCGTAAAACTCAGCAAGGCTCTTTATTACTTTTTCCAAATTTCCGCTCGCTTCGCCTGAATGTATAATTGAAGTATAAAGGCTCGGGAAAATATTCTCATAAAAAGCAAGGCTTTCAGAAAGGGATTTACCGTCTTTGATTTTTGCACTCACATCTGACAAAACAGCCTTAAAATATTTATCCTGAGCCTGATTTGTTACTATATAAAGGCTATCAAGAATATTTACACCTGACTCTATAAGGCTTGAAAACTGGCGGGTAAAAATTACCAAGTCCTTACGCGAAATTTTTCTAAAACTGCTCTTCTGTTTGTTGAGATATTCATTTTCCGGATGCACCGATACCGGAAAGTAGCCCATCTCAAGCAGCCTGCTTACAACTGCCTGCTCTGATTCTGCCTCAATAACTGATTTTATTAATTCGCCTGGGTTTGATTTTGCTGTGTAAATATATTTAGGCATATTTGTTATACAAATTTAAATTACAATACACAATGGACAAATCACAAACAATACACAATAAACAATTCCAAAAGCACAAAAGAATGTTTGTTTATTGCGATTTTCATCAGTGACCATTGGTTAATCGCCTTCTTTCTGCGTTACCCTAAAAACTTCCGAGAAAGTTGTAATCCCCTGCCATACCTTTCTCAATCCATCGCATCTTAGGGTATGCATGCCGCAGGATATTGCTTTTTGCTTTATTGCCTGGGCTGATTGTCTTTTTAAAACCATCTCTCTTATAGAATCAGTCATAACCAATATTTCATAAATAGCAGTCCTGCCTTTATAACCGGTAAACCTGCAGTCAGCGCAGCCTTTCCCTTCGTATAAAGGCATATCTTTCTTAATAATCTCCCGGCTATTCATCTGTTCAATCATCGCGTTTCTTTTCTGGTTATTAAGCTCGGTTTTACAGCTTGGGCAAATCACCCTAACAAGCCTCTGGGCAATAAGGCATTCAATGCTTGAGGAAACAAGAAATGGTTCAATACCCATATCAAGCAAACGGGTGATACTTCCCGCAGCATCATTTGTATGCAGAGTTGAAAATACAAGATGCCCTGTAAGAGCTGCGCGTATGGCAATTTCAGCTGTTTCATAATCCCTTACCTCTCCTACCATCATTACATCCGGATCATGCCTTAATATGTGGCGAAGAGCGGTTGCGAAACTAAGCCCTATTTTTGGAGAAATCTGGATTTGATTTACTCCTTTTAGCTGGTATTCAACAGGATCTTCAATTGTCATAATTTTTATATCTTCAGAATTTATCTGCGATAAAGCCGCATACAAGGTTGTAGATTTTCCGCTTCCGGTAGGCCCTGTTACAAAAACTATCCCATGCGGCTTTTTTATTACCTCTTCTATGATTTTTAAATCACTATCAATAAGCCCTAAACTTTTAAGATCAAGGAAAAGCTTTGAGCCAAGGATTCTCATATGCACTGCTTCGCCGAATGTTGTGGGCATACTTGAAATGCGCAGGTCCAATTCTTCCCCTTTTGTCTTTATTTTTATGCGGCCATCCTGGGGTAGCCTGCGCTCGGCAATATTCATATGCGCCATTACTTTTATACGTGAAACTATTGCCTGATGAAAACACTTTACTGCTTCCGGTATATTTATGCTGTAAAGCACTCCGTCAATTCTAAAGCGCACGCGAAGCTCATTGCAAAAAGGCTCAATATGTATGTCGGTTGCACGGTCTTTAACAGCCTCTGAGAGTATCTGATTTACAAATTTAACTATTGATGCTTCCTGAGCGGCCAAACTGACATCTTCTATTTTTTCTTCCCCTATAATTTTTTCTGAGGATGACTGCGCTATTATTTTTTCCAAAGTATCCGCGCCAACGCCGTAATATTTTCTTATTGCTTCCTCTATTTCGGCTTCTTCGGAAAGAGCCGGTGTTATCTCAAAACCGCTCAAAAGCCTTATGTCATCTATGATGCTTACATCAAGAGGATTTGCCATAGCTATGGTTATGGTTTGATTTTTAAATTCAACAGGAATTATTTTATAGTGGCTGGCGAATTTAGCAGGAATTTTACCAATTGCCAAAGAATCTATTAACCTGTCTTTTAAATCAACGTAAGGCACGCCAAGGCATCCTGCAAGTATCTCAAATACTTTTTCTTTTGAGGCAAAGCCAAGCTTAACAATTGTTTCACAAATAAACCCGCCGCAGGCTTTTTGCTCTAAAAGAGCTTCCTCAAGCTGTCCGGGCGTGATTATTCCTTTATCCACCAGAATTTTTCCGACAAAAACTATCTCTTTTACCGGCATAATGATTTACATACCCGCTATATATATAGGTATAGGCAAAAGCCCCTGAAAACGGTTACACCCTGGTATAACACTGATTTGATGATTTGTCAAATTTATTTTGTGTTTCTTCAAATAAGAATACCAGTCTGGTTAAAGAGACAGCTTAAGCCTTAAGCTCTGCTCCATAGCTTTCACGCTAGGATATAACTGCTTTAGGTGAAGGTAAATTGGCAGGTTCTATATTCTGTTGACTTTTATCTACCAGAATAGGCAGGAAATATCTGTTTGGTGCAGTAATTTAGCGGGTCCTAATAATTTTTTGAATCTTTGCTAAGAATTAGCCAGCTATTTAACGCGTTGGAATTTTAAAGCAACCGGATACCAGGCAGGAATTTCGTGGTATAAAATTTTATCAATAAATCTTCTTAAGGGCCTGGGTAAAAACTTATAGCGGTGAAAATATTTGTGGCTTACGAATGCCACTTCGCATAAAGTAGGGCTTGAATGAAATTCAGAAAGGTAAAATCCTTTAAGTTTTTTGAATAACTCTGACAATGTTCTTGTGGTCAATTGATAATTCCAAAAGCTTTTCCTTGGATGATATTCCAAGGTTATGACTACAGTGTTTCCTTTAAAATCATTTATCGCTTCCACAATCTCCGCTCTTAAGGCCGGCTCAATGTGTTCAAAAACGGAAATTGAGGCGATATGAGTAATATCGCTGTTTTCTTTAAATAGTTTTCTTAGCTCTTCGCGGGTTGCATCTTTCTTAATCAGCTCAATATTGCGAAAAACTCCTTTCATCTCCCCTAAATTGGGGTCCATTATAATTATTTTTTTGACATATTTTGACAGCAATAAAGCAAATGCGCCGACTCCGGTATCCGGTGAACCGCCGCCGATATCTAAAACTACTGAGTTCTGGTCTAAATCAAGCAGTTCTACAGCTTTGAAATATTCCCAAAATCTTTGGCTTAATTTCCCTCCGCAATAATCTTTATTACCGGGATTGCGGCCGTCCCATTCAGAAGGAAAATCTTCTGTGGCAAATTTTGACCATAATTCTGATTTGATTTTTTGTGTTAATTCTTCAGCCATACTTTGTTTTAATTTTGCTTACCTATTGATAATTTTGGTTTTTATTATAATAGAATTATGAAATTTATACAAATAGAATAGTTTCGGAAGAAATAGACGCGGCAGGTTATTACAAACAGCCAAAACCCCGGGCGTAAAAATATACCCGGGGATTTGGCTCTCTGATATTGCTATTTCGGCACAACCAGGTTACAAATATTATTGTTACCGCCTGTGCAGGTGAAACTTCCGTTGGCGCGAATCTGTAACTGATATGCTCCGTAGCTGTTGCTTGTATTGTTTCTTGTTGCTGTTGCT